>JAOZOL010000046.1 GCA_029933295.1 Desulfobacterales bacterium
TTAAAAAAAATGGCAAATCCATATTTTTGAAAAATCAATGTGACTATACGATTGTGCCTTGACATTCGGGCTCTAACGGTTTAGTTTAATAAAAAAAGCAGGTCATTTATTAGTTTGAGTGCTAATATCTTCTCTCGATTAACGCAAGGAGGTTTTATATGTCCGGGTGTAAAAAAATAATTATTTTTGTTGTCGTTGCATCGTTTCTTGTGATTCCCTTAGGGTCATCAGCTTTGGCCAGAGGTTATTCTGTTCCTCCGGAACGAAATCCCGCAGTCATGCTTGTTGATGGCGTCGTGGTGAGACCGTTCCAGTTTACATCCCTGGTGATCGGTACGGTGTCCTTTGTTGTTACATTTCCCTGGTCGGCCCTGGGTGGAAATTGGAAAGAAGCGTATACCAAAATGATGGTTGAGCCTGCCAGATTGACTTTTAAAAGGCCGTTGGGCAGGTTTTAGGCGTTATTTTTATTGATGAATTATTTAGTGAATCTGAATCTGTTGCTTCCGTAAAAAGCTTTTTATGGTAATGAATTATCACTGTATGAGGAAAATAACTTATTAATCATTTCAAACAATTATAACCGAGTTGTTTGGAAGCTTTTTATGGTAATAAATTCCCATTGCATGGGAAAAATAATTTATCAATCATTACAAACGATTATGGATGAGTTGTTTGGAAGATAATTACATTTTCGCATTCATCAGGCCTTAAATAGTTTGTTCTTAATGTGTTGGAAGGATTATTTCAACACAACATGAATTTCTAGTCCAGTTCCCTTTCCCGTCCCTGGTCAAAACGAATCAATTGTTTTACCTGGGTTTTATAACCCCTTTGGTTCATGTCATGCTAAAATTGGAGAACTTAGATGAAAATTTCAATTCCGGGATTCGGTGAATTCAGCATTGAGTACCTGGTTATGGATTATAACGGCACCCTTGCCATTGACGGAAATTTAATCAAGGGGGTCAAAGAGGCGTTGACGGAGTTATCAGAGCATATGACGCTTCATGTGTTGACCGCTGACACATTCGGGAAGGCCAAAGCAGGGCTTGACGGCATTTCCTGTAAATTGAGTATTTTGCCAAAGGAAGATCAGCAGGCCGGGAAATTAGAATATGTGAAATCACTGGGTGCTGATAATACGGTGAGTATCGGTAACGGCAGAAATGACCAGTTGATGCTAAAGGCGTCAAAATTGGGTATTGCAGTGATTTTGGAAGAAGGGGCATCTGCTGAAACCATTCAGTCAGCGGACGTTGTCTGCACATCGATTGTTTCCGCATTGGCCCTGTTATCAAATCCACTGCGGTTAACAGCGACATTAAGATCTTAAACAGGTTTGATATTGTCTTTGCAAAATATTTATATATATGCCCAGGAACAAAACGGATGAATGTGTTCTGGGTCATTGCAGCATTTATTTTGCTGTTGCTATATATCATCAGCCCCATTGACGGGATACCGGATGTCATTCCTGTTCTGGGCTGGCTGGATGACACCTTTCTGCTGGGGCTTTTTGTTTATTATCTGAGATACGGTAGACTGCCCTGGTTTATGTCCTGGCTGAACCGGCTGCTATTTAAAAAAAAAAGTTGGGAACAGCCCCATGATACCGGAACGTTCAACCATGAGGAAAGCAGGGGAGGGCATATCAAAGATGAAGATATCCCTTCTGCCAAAGATCCCTATGAGATTTTAGGGATAGAACCCGGCGCTTCTTCAAAAGAAATTCACACAGCCTACCGGGAGGCTGTCCAGAAGTATCATCCGGACAAAGTGTCTCACCTCGGCGAAGAACTCAAGGAACTGGCAAATAAAAAGTTTGTTGAAATTCAGGAAGCGTATGATTTTCTGACCAGCAAAAAATCTTGATTCAGGAGGAGATATGAACACCAGCGATAAAATCTGGAGGGACAAATATGGCGTCTGTCACGTTGAGGGGAAAGACAAAACAGAAGTTTTCGGACTGATGGGATATGCCCATGGAAAAGACCGGGGTATGCAGATTCTTTTAATGCGTATTCTGGGACAGGGCCGGGCATCTGAAATTCTTGATTCAAGCGATGAAGTGCTTGAAATCGATAAATTTTTCAGAAGAATGAACTGGACCGGCTCAACTTCTTCGGAAATTGAAAAATTATCGCCTGAAGCAAAAGAAGTAATTGATGCATACTGCAGCGGAGTAAACAGGGCTTTTGCGGAAAAAATTCCATGGGAATTCAAACTTTTCGGTTATAAACCGGAACCCTGGTGTACCCAAGACGTGATTCTTATCTCACGGATGATCGGCTACCTGACCCTTGCACAATCCCAGGGTGAAATGGAAAGAATGTTGATTGAGTTTGTCCAGGCAGGCATGGATGAAAAAAGATTAAACGAACTTTTTCCGGGAATCCTTGGCGGGCTTGATATTGATCTTGTTAAAAAGATAGAACTTCAGCAACGACTCGTTGATCCGGCATCTCTCTGGAATGTCGCAGCACCTTTGATGATGGCATCCAATAACTGGGCTGTATCAGGAAAAAAGACTGCCTCAGGAAAGCCGATTTTATCAAACGATCCGCATCTTGAAGTAAACAGACTTCCCAACGTCTGGTATGAGATGGTTTTAAAAACCAAAGACACCTATGCAATGGGCGGGACCATGCCCGGCGCACCGGCCCTTTTAGTAGGTCGCAACCCGGATCTTGCCTGGAGTGCGACATATACGTTCATGGATGGTACTGATTCCTGGATTGAAAAATGCAAAGACGGCAAATATTTGCGTGAGCCGGACCAGTGGATTCCATTTACTAAAAGGGAGGAAATAATAAAAAGAAAGAAAAAAGATCCTGTAAAAGTCGTTTTTTATGAAAACAACCACGGTGTCCTTGAAGGGGATCCGAACAGGCATGGATATTACCTCAGCACGGCATGGGCGCCTGCCTTTTCAGGCGCTGTCACATTTGACAGCATTATTAAAATCCTTGACGCCAGGACGGTTACTCAAGGAATGGACCTTCTCGGCCGTATAGAGACCTCCTGGAATTTGATCCTTGCTGACAAAGACGGAAATATCGGATACCAGATGTCCGGTTTGATGCCCAAAAGGCGGGAAGGGGTCAGTGGTTTTGTTCCCCTGCCCGGCTGGGAAGAAAAAAATGACTGGCAGGGGTTTGAGAGTCCTCAAGACCTGCCGCGATGCTATAATCCCGAATGCGGCTACTTTGTTACAAGCAACCAGGACCTTAATGAATACGGCAAAGTCAATCCTATTAATGTCGGCATGGGGTCATACCGTTCAGACCGGATCGGCAAACTTCTTTCTGAAAATAATGAAATCACATGCGAGTTTATGTATAAATTACATTATGATGTATTTTCTACCCAGGCTGAATTATTCATGAAGATTCTTGGCCCGCTTCTTCCTGATACAAGACAGGGGAAAATACTCAAGAACTGGAATTTTGAATATTCTGAGGATTCGCAAGGGGCATATCTTTTTGACCGGTTTTACAAAGCGCTTTACCTGGAAGTTTTCGGCCAAAACGGTTTCGGCACGGCTGCGGTGGAACATATTGACAAACACACCGGCATGTTCAACGATTTTTATATAAATTTTGACCGGATACTTCTTTCTGAAAATTCATCATGGTTTGGTAACAGTACAAGAGAGGATTTCTATTTGCGGGCTGCTGAAAAAGCGCTGAAATGTGAGCCTGAAAAATGGGGCAATGCCAGAAAAGTCATTATGAAAAATATTCTTTTTGACGGCAAGCTCCCTAAATTTCTCGGGTTTGACCGCGGTCCCATCACCATCATCGGAAGCCTTGCCACACCGCACCAGGGGCAGATTTTCGAAAGCGCCGGCAGACAAACTACGTTTGCCCCGAGTTTCAGAATGGTCACAGATTTTTCCGAAGATGATATCCATACGAATTTGGCAGGAGGGCCGTCTGACCGGAGATTCTCAAAATGGTATTGCTCGGATCTGGAAAACTGGATATCGGGAAAATATAAAAAATTAAATGTAGATTCAGATCAGGAAAAGTTGCCATTCAAGTAAACGAAATGGCCTCGATGCACATGAATTAAACAATCGTTTTAAAGGGCTTAATTATAAAAGGTCAAGAATGGATTTGACCCCTTTCCCCTTTCTCTCTTTTTTTGCGCTGTTTTTACCATCGCTTGTGGTTCCATGTCCACTGAGAAGGGTATGTCCGCACATATGACTCAATCACATCCGTATATTTCTGAACATTGACCCGGACATCATTTTTTTTCAAACCGCTGATGCTCATTTCGATGGGATCGTCGATGAACAAAGTATGCGTAAAACCATCCGGATTTCGCACCATGAACATGGGAAGCACGCGTGCGCCAGATGAAAAAGCAAGGGAGATAGGACCTGCGGCGGCCTTTGTCGGCATGTTGAAAAATTTTACATTAACCCCGGCCCTTCGTTGTCTCTGATCTCCAAGAAGGACCAGCACATGGTTGTTTCTCAACGCCCTCAGGGAGGCCTTGACGGATTGAATTTTGGGGTTTACGTATATCGAATTAAAACCAAAATCTTTTCTCAGGTTGTTTAAGCCCTCTTCCACCCGTTTATCCTTCATTTTTTTTACAAGCAGATCGACATTGTATCCTTCAAGGGCAAGCCGGGTCATCAGGATAAGGAAATTGCCCAGATGCGCGGTCAACGCAATCACGCCCCGACCGGAATCAAGCGCATCATCCAGCTTTTCTTTTCCAAGGATTTGAACGTATTTCCTTTTTTTTTCAGCAGATAGACTGCCGTATGCGACACATTCAAACCCGCTTTTAAAAAAATTTTCAAACAGGGCAATTACTATTTCTTCCCGTTGCCGGGGTGATTTTTTTTCCCCAAACACCAGAGCAAGATTTTTTAAAGAACGCCTTCGATGATTCCGGATTAAGCGGTAAGCCAGACGGCCCAGGCGCGCCCCCCAAACGGATGCGCGTTCATAATCCAGCCTGCGCAGCCAACGGATGAGAATGGATAACCCGAGTGCTGCTGTATAATCCCTTATCCGTTTGTTTCTTGCTTCCATATTTGTTTCCGACTTATTTATGATTTTTTTTCGGTTTTCTGATGGGTTTTCCTGTGGGGGTATGGGCGATTTCGTCAACCAGGTTGATCTGTTTCGGGATTTTGTATTCAGCCAGGTGCTTTTTAAGAAACCGCCGCAGCCGGGGTATATCGATCTCCCTTCCTTCGCACGGGCAGACATCCATGCATATAATACTGCCACGCCCCGGATCCGGCTGGGAGCAGGCAACAGCCTCTCTTACCCCCGGGTATTTTGCCGCCGCCGCCTCCACTTCTGCGGGAAAGACGTTAAGGCCGCCTGTGATAATAAGATCATCTAACCTTCCCAGGTGGTAATAAAACCCATCCGAATCACACTTGGCAACATCACCTGTATGAAACCAGCCGTTTTTTATGACTTTGGCTGTAAGATCCGGGTTGCCGTAGTACCCGGAAAATATTTTCGGGCCGCGCACAATGATTTCCCCGGGCTCACCCTTCGGCATATCCCTGCCGTTTTTATCCACAAGTCGTATCTCCACACCCGGCAAGGCCTTACCGATGGAGCCGATTTTTTTCTCGTGATCTTTTTGGGTCTCAAGGGTTAATAGGGGAGATGTCTCGGTGAGACCATAGCCCTGAACAGCCATTGCCGATGGGATTACCCGTTCAAGTTCCTTAAGCAGGCTCACGGGCACGCTGGTTCCCATGAGCGCAATGAATTTCAGAGAGCTTAAATTATGTTGCTCAGGGTTTCCGCGCAGCAGCAGACCCGCGATGGAGGGCACGGAATGCGTCCAGCCGACCCGGTATTCTTCTATGAGTTGAATAATCGTACTTGGCGCAAACCGGTCCGTGATCACGTATGAACCGCCAAATAAAAGACAAATATTGATGACAATGGGGCCGGAGATGTGACTCAACGGCAAAAGTGAAATTCCCCGGGTAAAAATATCAGGGTCCCAGGAACTGAAAAGATCGGCCGGGAAAAAGTCGAGCTGCCGCCATGTCATGGGCACGCATTTGATCCCGGAAGTGGACCCGGAAGTATAAAGAAAAAGGGCAATATCCTTTTTTTCATCCAGTTCAGGAGGGGTAATATCTTCGGCAGAGGATGCGAACATTTTTTCATATGACGTCCACCCGGATTTTTCCCCTCCGATAACCACCTTTTTAATTGACGCCGGAATCATCGCCTCAAGCGCATCGTTTACCCCGGAGGCATGGCAGAAAATTATTTTAACATCCGTATTTACCAGAGCATTTTTCAGCTCCTCTCCCTGGAACCGAAAATCCATGGGCTGGAATACGGCGCCAAGAGCGCCGGCAGCAATATAGAGTTCGACGATTTCCATGCAATTGGGAAGAAGTGCGCAGATCACATTCCCTTTGCCGATGCCTGCAATGGCAAACCCTTTTGCAAGAAGCCTGGTTTTTTCAGCCAACTGGGAAAATGTGACCTCACCTGATTTTTTTGATATGAATGCTGTCTTGTCAGGTGAGTCCTTCTCCCGTTCAATAAGTATGCGATAAGGTATCAAAGCAGAAACCCTCCATTTTTTTAAAAGCCAAAAATAACTTCAATAAACACCTGGTCATTTTTACCAAACTGGCCAAAGATGTTTTGTTCATCCCCGCCGAAGATATGCGCCCCGATGTTTACATCCCAGTTGTCGGTGGCGTCAAAACCGATTTTGGGGCTGATCCGCCAGCCGCCGATATGCTTTGTGTTAAACCCATAAAGTGCCAGCACTTCGGGTTTTACCCGCTCATAGAAAAAATCCGTGGCAATTTTTAAGCTCAGAATGGTTTCAACCTGGTCCGCAGGCCCAAGGGTGGGGCTGGAAAGCATGGTGCAGCCCTTGTACCTGGATTTGGATGAAATCATCTGGATGAACTGAAAGGATGCCAGCCAGTTGCTTGCCACATACTTGTCAAACCCGAGCACGTAGTTGTAGTTGTCGACTTTTACCACTCCCTTGGGGTGCCCGTCGGTCCCGTAATATGCCGGTACATCATGGATATAGGCGAACTCGCCCCTTATGGTCAGCCCGGCAAGAAATCCTCCGGTGATGGTTTTTGAAAATGATCCGCCGTAGATGTGGATCCGTTCGTATTTTGTTTTAAGGTGAAGGGTATTTACCCCTGGAATCGGCCCGGGCGGGCCGGCGGGTGCGGGATCAAACCATGAATAATGCGCGCCTGAATAATAAAATCCGTATAAATAGTTCAGGGAATATTCAAATCCTTTATAAACATGAAGCCACCTGAACCCCATTGACCAGTTTTCCCAGTCCTCCGGATCAGAGGTTTTTTCCCTTACAATCTGCCCGCCCGCCTGTGACCATGCCCCGGTGTTTTCCATCCCTTTTTCAGCGGACCGAAAGGTGAAGGGGCTTCCTGCCGGTCCGATATAGTTAGGTTCGAAATCCGGTATAAAAAGAAACTGGGCCGTTGAATCCGTAACCGGTGAATACTCAAATTTTGCCATCCACAACGGAATCCGAGAGTCCGCAAAGTTGTCTAATGTAAATTCCCTCATGTCTGTGGGGCAAACCGCATCCAGAATCTTTACTCCGTCTGCGGTTCCCCATACAACCTGTTGCTTTCCGAGCCTCACGTCCAGCCTGTCTGAAAGATAATCCACATAGGCTTCCCTCAGCCAGACATCGGAATCCTGGGGCCAGGCCAGGTTGTCATAGTGCTTTAAAGGCTCATATTTGCTTTGGGCATCATAGACCGCATCATAAAAGTACCGTCCAAGCAGAAAAAAATGGAGGTTGTCCTGCATACGGTATTCAGCCCCCAGCTCGACGGTGTTTTCGATTTTCTGGAAATCGTCCATGTCATCGGTAAGGGTTGCGGTTTCGTTTTTAATCTTGCCCGATATGGTCAGGTCATCGTTGATATCAACAGCCCCTGCATTTGACGCTAAAAACACAAAAATAAGAATCAGGATTAATTTTTTCATGTTTTCCCTTCTACCATCTGCTTCTCATTAGGAATTTTTCCGTAAATTTGTCTTCGGTCAGGCCCTGATCTATTTTTATGTCATCGAAGGTTACAACCGTTTTGTGCCCGTTTCTTAAATTTTTGCACTCAAGAAGTGTCTGTATTAAATATCCTTTCGGGTAATTCTCATATTTTTTAAATATTGTCCGGGCCTTTCGTCCCTCAGAATCGTAGATCTCCTGGTAAATCTCCTCGCCCGTATCCTTGACAAGCCAGCTTATCCTTTCTGAATAGTACCATTTTTTTCTTTTTGATTTTGACACCATCTTAAAGCAGTCAACACCTTTGTAATAGGTTTTGCCGTTATACGCGCAGGAGTAGCCCGTAAATTTTTCTTTTCCCAACATTTGATAGGTTTCATCCTCCCACCGCCTGGTCGTGATCTCTTCGGTGGTAAAATCGGAACCAAAAAAAGCGTCGTCCCCGGCAGACTGGGAAACTTTTCTTACTTTTTTTAAAGAAGGCAGCCACAGCCACTGGTCCTGTTCCCTTTTGGGATCCATGTGCGTCCAGGATAAAACAGCCAGTCCCTTGACGCTCCTTGGCTCGGTAATGATGACCATGTCCTTGTATTTCAGATCGTCATTCGGCCGCTCTATGATAATCCTTGAACGGATGAACCTTTTGTGCCTTTTAAATCCGCCTTCTGAAATATACCAGATGTCCCCGTTTAACTGGATGTCGTGCAAAAAAGTGGTGTATTGAATCACATAGGCGATTTTCATCAGATCGTTTGCAGAAATGCCATTATACGGTTTTTTCAATTCCGACGCGGACGAAAATGATACGGTCAGCATTGTCAGCGCAAAACACAGCAATAAAAACTTTTTCATGATTTCCTCCTTGCGTTCAGCTTTGTTTTGTCCGTAAAAATTTCGGATTAATCATCCTTACCAGACATGGAAGCAGAATCAGGGCGCCCAGCATATTTAAAACAAGCAGGGCACCCAGAATACCACCCAGCCTGGCCTGAAAACGGATTGGTGAAAGTCCCCAGGAAAAGACCCCCAGTGCAACGGTCGCGCCGGTAAAAAAAATGGCTTTTCCGCTGGTCTCAAGGGCTTTTTTAATTCCGGCTTCAAGAGTTCCGCCGTTTTTCATCTCCCGCCGAATCCGGCTTGACACATAAATACAATAATCAATGCCGAGTCCGATGCCCAGAGCAGCTAAAGGAAGAGTATCTACCGTAAGGGATGTTCCGGAAAATCCCATGAGACCAAAAATCAGGAGCACGGCAAAAAGAATAGGAAGCAAAAGAAGAACCCCGGCAGCCAGTGATGCGTATGCCATAGAGACGCACAGGAAAACAAAAACAGAAACCTGGATAATATTTTGCGGCAGCAGCCTTGCGATAATCTCATTTACTGCCGCAAAAATTCCGATCTCCCCCCCGGCATAGGCAAAATCAACATCATGGTTTTTATGTTTTTCACGGAGCCATTGCCTGATTGTGTGAATCACCTTTTTTATGGTTGAGGCCCGGTGATCCTTTAATACAGCCCTGATGTTGGCAACCCGGTAGTCGGGACTTACAACCGGATCAAAATCCCCGGGAAAACCGCCTGACGCATATAGAAACAGGTATTCAGCCACTGTGCCGCTTTTTTCGGGTATTGCAAGGTGTCTGGGATCGCCCGAAAACATCACAAAATTCATCCCCTTGATATAATCCACCAGAGACAGGGTATTTCCCACCTCCGGGATATGATTGAGCGCCTGCTGGAGAGATTCCATTTCCCTTAACACCCCGGTATCAATCATGGCTTCTTCTTTCCGGCCCTCAACAAGAATATAGCAGGTGCTTGAACCGGAAAATGTTTCATCAATCATTTTCTCTGCCATGTTATAGGGAGAATCCCCGTAAAGATAGCCGGAGCCCGCATCATTGTCGCCAACAACGATTTTTGAGCTGCCGTATGCCCCGATGCCCGCAAACAGGACAAAACCGCAAAGCACACAAAACCTGAAGCCTCTTTTTGACACCAGATCGGCAAGCCCGGACAAAAACCGGTCAATCACGTTAGGTCGTTCTTCGCGCAGAATTTCATCCTTTTCAGGAGAAGGCAGAAATGAAAGAATTGCCGGAATGAAAATCAGGGTGGTAAAAAATCCGGAAAGCACTCCTGCCCCGGCGGCAATGGCCATCCCCTGTATCATCTGAAGCGGCATCACGAGCAGGGAAATAAAACCAAGACCATCGGTCAAAAGGGAAATACAGGCAGGAAGAAAAAGGGAAGCAATCGTCTCTGCGGCCGCTTCCTTGGGTAAAAGAGACCTTGCCTCAACCTCGTAATATCTCCGGATAAGCTGCACCGAATGGCTGATGGCAAGGGCGATGATCAAAAAAGGAGCAAGGATTGTTGTGGTGTTTAACTGATAGCCGAAAAGGGAAAGGATGCCCAGGCCCCATGCCGAAGACATCACGGCCGAGGCCATTGGAAGAACAACCCCCCGTTTTGACCTGAAGACAAAATATAACACAGCGGTCATCACGCCCAGCATCAAGAGAAATATTTTAAGCATGCCGGGAAGATAAAAATTGAGCCATCCCTCAAGAACCGGCCTTCCGGCAACATATATCGCGTTGTTCTTATCCTGCTCCCTTGAAACGATCCTCTGGAGCTGGTCAAATATCTGTTTTGAGGGCACATCCGGTTCAAAATCCGCCTGAATCAAAGTGGCTTTAAAATCCTTTGAAACAATCGGCCCATAGAGCATGGGGTTGTGCTGGATAGCCATTTTAAGGCCTGTCATACCCTGCCGGGTCGCCGGAGGTTCCCTGAGCAGCCTGCGAATGGAAAACCCGTCTTCTGAAACCCGGATGCTTTTTGTTTTTCTTGCGGACAGGGAAAATATCCGGCCCGCGTTGATACCTTCCGTGAGGTAAAGCTGATCAGTGATCCGGATGACCTTGTTTAAGGTATCCGTGTTGAAGATATCTCCTTTTCTGACCCGGATGGCGACGGTGACCTGGTTCAACCCCCCGAAGATTTTTGTCAGTCTGTTCTGCATCTTGACATACGGATGCTTTTGTGGGGAAAAATCTGAAAGCGAGGTCTCAAACGATAAATTTTTTGCTTGATAAATGAAAAAAAAGGTTGTCAGACTGATGACTAAAATTAATACGACCCTGTACCTGATAACAGCTCCGGCAAATTTAGATGCATTGGTTTTCATTTTAGACAAAGACAAGGGCCTATTTTAAGATGACTCGTTGTCGTCAAAAAATGTTCTTTGATAATATAAATAACGTGATTTAAGCGACACGGGTACGTTTTTGATCATTTCTGAATTTTCATGCAAAATTCAGGTTATATATTCTGCGCTCTGCTGATTGACAATTGTTGCAAGCTGCCCATTTCATTTTTTCCTTTTGTTTATGGATGTCCATATCGTTTTACATGTTTACCTTTTCCCGGCCTTTTAATTTCAACATTTCCCTGGTTTCATCAGGGCTTGCGGGTTCAAAGCCGAGCTCTGCGGCAATGCGGACCATTTTTTCAACGAGCTGGGCATTGGAGCTGGCCATCTTACCCGCAGATAGCCACAGATTATCTTCAAGTCCTACCCGGGCACCGCCGCCCAGTAAAATGGAAGTTGCGGCCAGGGGGAATTCGTGTTTTCCCGCGCCGATGGTGGAAAACATAAAATTTTTACCAAACAGCGTTTCTCCGGTCTGCTTCATGTGCACCAGGTGGGGAATGGTGGACGCAATCCCGCCGAGAATGCCGGTGACAAACTGCACATAAAACGGATTTTCGATCTCTCCTTTATCATAGAAATGATGGGCATTATGTAGATGGCCGATGTCATAGGCCTCAAATTCCGGCTTGGTGCCGGTTTTTTTAAAAACCTTCATAATGCGCTCCAGATCGGCAAAGGTGTTTCTAAAGATAAAATCTTTAGACATTTCCAGATACTCAGGTTCCCAGTCGTGCTTCCACTCGGTTATTTTATCCAGCACCGGAAACAGGGCGAAATTCATGGAACCCAGGTTGCACGATGCAAGCTCCGGTTCAAACAAGGGGACGGCGGCAATACGTTCGTCCACCGTCATGTTAATGCCGCCGCCGGTGGTGATGCAGATCACCACATCACATTTGGCATGGATGGCGGAAACGATATCTCCCATGATATCGGTATTACCGGTGGGCATTCCGTTCTCAGGGTCTCTGGCGTGCACATGGACGGTGGACGCTCCGGCCTGAGCCGCCTCAATGGCCTGGGCGGCAATGTCTGCAGGCTTTATCGGTAAATAGGGCGCCATGGTGGGCGTATGAATGGCCCCGGTGACCGCACAGTTTAAAATGAATTTGGGCATTTGGGCTCCTTAATCTTCCACAATCGCCACCGGCCGTGTCCACCCGGCGGATGCGGATTTGATGTTAACCGGAAAACAGGCCACTTTAAACCCGTGAGGTTTTGGGATTTTGTTTAAGTTTGCCATTTTTTCCATGTGGCAATAACCTGTTTCAATACCCGCGAAGTGGGCCTCCCAAATGACCGACGGGTCGCCGGTTTTTTGAAATTCATCCGCAAGAAATAGTAGCGGGCGGTCCCAGGACCAGGCGTCAATGCCCACGACTTTTACGCCTTTTGATGTTAGATACAGGGTGGATTCTTTTGTCATGCCCGCGCCTTTGACCAGATAGTCCGGTTTCCCCCAGAATTTGTCGGCCCCCGTTCGGATCAGCACAATATCCAAGGGTTTTAACCGGTATTTTATTTCTGATAATTTGTTTTTCACGTCTTTTGCAGTGATACGCTCCCCGTCTTTTTTATGGCTGAAGTCCAGCACAACACCGTCGGCAAAGCACCATTCCAGAGGTACCTGGTCGATGGTCATGGCCGGTTTACCTCCATCCATAGTGGGGTGATAGTGAAACGGAGCATCCAGATGGGTGCCGGAATGGGTGGTTAAATGCATAAACTCCACCGCCCAGCCAAGACCTTTGGGCAGCTGCTCTTTTTTGAGTCCCGGAAAGAATAGTTCCATCTGATCCGCACCCTGCTCGTGGGTCAGATAATCGATTTGGGGGATCATCATTTCCGGGTCGCTGGGCAGGCCGTGTTCAATGGCGATGGACAGATCGATAATGTGTTGTCCCATTACTCTCCTTTAAATAACGATGTCATTTAATACACTCGGTAAGTTATACTTTAAAACCGCACGCTGCCAGCGATCCATATATTTTTTGCGCAACCGGAGA
>JAOZOL010000047.1 GCA_029933295.1 Desulfobacterales bacterium
TTGATTGCCCCATCGTGACAGAAAAAAATTAAAATTTTTTACGGAATCAACAATAATGATGGATCGTTTTCCTTTGTTTCGTATTTGTTTTTCTTTTGTTACAGCGCTGCTTTTTTTTTTAATTTTTACGGTAAAGGCTGATGCCGGAGAAACGGACCGTAAAAAGGCCGCTGCCCCGCCGCAATGTACGCTGATCCCGGTTTCAAAATATCCTGTTTTTAAAGATGATTTAAACTATGAACATCTTGCAAAATGCATTCAGGGCAGTATTTCATATTACCAAAAACTGCCTTCGTTAAAGCCGGTTTCTTTTGGGGCAGATACCTTTACCGTCAGTTATTTAATCCAGTCCTTGAAACGGTTTTTAGCATTTATTGAAAAAAAGCCGACCCGTGAAAAATTAAAGGCGTTTCTTGATAGGTATTACCAGGTATATGCATTTACTGATACAGGCAAACCGGTTGATGTTTTATTTACCGGTTATTACGAGCCGATGCTGCATGGCAGTTTAACCCGGTCTCCCAAATTCAATTACCCCGTTTATCCTAAGCCGGATGATCTTGCGGCCGATGTGCCGTATTTCAGCCGGCAACAGATTGAAGAAACAAATGTTCTGAAAGGTAAGGTGTCGCCCATTGCCTGGGTTGATGATCCGGTTGCGCTTTTTTTTCTCCATATTCAGGGATCGGGGAAAATATCGCTTGAAAGCGGTGACACTCTTAATGTGCACTATCAGATTTCAAACAATCATCCTTACAAAAGTATCGGCAAATATCTAATTGATAAAAAGAAAATTTTTAAAAAAAACATATCCATGCAGTCTATCCGGGCTTATCTGTATGCGCACCCAAAAGAGATCCGGGAAGTATTTAATTACAATCCGAGATATATATTCTTTGAGAAGGTCGACAGCGGTCCGGTCGGATGTTTCGGTATTGAATTGACCGCCGCCAGATCCGTTGCTTTGGACCGCCGGATAACCCCGGCAGGAGCACTTTGTTTTATTCAGACCAAAAAGCCGGTGGTTGGTGATGCTCAAAAAATTCAATCATGGACGAAATTTTCGCGGTTTGTGTTAAATCAGGATACCGGCAGTGCCATTAAAGGGCCGGAGCGGGCTGATATTTTCTGGGGAACCGGCTCGTATGCCGAGCTTGCAGCCGGTTATATGAAACATCCCGGCCGGTTGTATTTTCTGGTGTTAAAACAGAGAAAAATGAACACAGAATATGCCCCGTGATCAGATTTATTCTCATCCTTAGTATATAGTTAAGATGCTTCCAAATAACTCATTCATAATCATTTGAAATGATTGATAAGTTATTTTTCTCATACAGTGGTGATTCATTACCATGAAAAGCTCTTTAAGCGGATGAGTGTTATTCTTATGATCACGGGGCGTGTGATGCCAGGGCGATTAATTCATAGCAGGGGGGAAGACCCGTTAGAACTTATATTTTAAGTCAACCTGTACGCGATTGACATTTTTAACTTTGTAATCTTCGCGTTCTTTGGGCTCTGTGTAATAGTAGGTCGTTTTAAATTCACAGTGCTTGGTCAATTATGTGAAGAAAAAACGAAGTGTTTGTTACAATGGAGTGATAAAATTCATCAGCCTTGTTTAGTGTGTCAGCTGAAATGCGTTGCATTTGTTTGAAGGTAAGCGATAAATAATGATTAGAATAATAAAATGGTGAATAAACAGAACTCTATGATGCGATTACAGAAATTTCTATCCACGGCCGGGGTCTGTTCCCGAAGAAAAGGTGAAGAATTCATAAAAGCAGGCCGCGTCAAGGTTAATGGTAAAACCGTCATCGAGCAAGGTGTTCAGGTTGATCCGGAAAGCGACCGGGTGGAAGTGGATGGAAAGATTATCCGGGACGATCAGACGATGATTTATGTCATGCTGAATAAACCGGCCGGATATATCACCAGCCGGAGCCATCGGGGCGAAAAAATCGTGCTGGATTTAATTGATGTTGAACAAAGAGTCAACCCGGTGGGGCGCCTGGATAAGGATTCCACCGGTCTTTTGCTCCTGACCAATGACGGCCGGCTCCACCAGCATTTAACCCATCCCTCTTTTGATCATGAAAAAGAATATACTGTTGAAGTAAAAGATCCCATTGATGATGTGGCACTGGGGCAATTTCGGGAAGGACTTTTTCTGGATGGTGTAAAAACACGCCCGGCAAGTGTTAAAAGAATCAATAACCGAAAATTTAGAATTATTCTCAAAGAAGGTAAAAAACGGCAGATCCGTCGCATGGTGGAAAAGGTCGGCAATCAGGTGGTAAATCTCCACCGTATCCGGATTTCAACGCTTTTGCTGGGGAATTTAAAGATGGGACAATGGCGATATTTGAGCAAAAAGGAAATAAATGCTTTAAAAATTTATTCAAAGTCTATTTTCTGATGCTTTATATTAATCGCTTTCACGATAAACGCCACATGCTCACCGATATTGGTTGCCAGATCTCCGATACGTTCCAGACATCTTGAAATAATAATGGTCTGGATTGAGCGGTTTGTGTTCAACAGCCTTTTCTCAGCAACAGGTGTGCTTTTAACCATATATTCAACAAGGGTTTGCAGGACTTCAAGGGTATATTTGTCAGCCATGTCATCCATTTGGCGTACTTTTATGGCCTGTTGAAAATCTTCATTTATAAATGAGGATATGGCCGCATCAAGCATATTGTCAGCGATTGTCATTAATCGTTCCATCGAAGGAATATGGTGAAGGGGTGGATGCTGGCACAAGAAAAGAGAACGTTGTGCAATATTTACCGCCTGGTCCGCGATCCGCTCCAATTCCTTGCTGATTTTTGTTGTCCCGATAATAAACCGCAGATCTCTGGCCATGGGTTGCTCAAGAGCAAGCAGTTTGAGTGATATATTGTCGACCTGAAGTTCAAGGTCATTGATCTCTTTATCACCATCAATAACCGTCTGGGCTTCTTTCTCATCCCTGTTTAAATACGCATGTGTTGCTTTTTCAAGCGCCCGCCGGGTCAATGCCGCCATGTTTAGCAGGGTCATTTTCAACGCATCAAGCTCTTTTATAAAATGACGTTCCATAGGGTATCTCCTTTTTTTCTCAAATCAGATTCGTTCATTTGCAAGGCATAAGGGGTGAAGCTGTAGTGTGTTACCGCGAATCCCTTATAACACAGCAAATGAGCGAATCAGGCATGAGAAATGTTAGCCGAATCGGCCGGTAATGTAATCTTCGGTCTGCTTTAAAGCAGGGCGTGTGAATATGGTTTCCGTGTCTCCTGTTTCTATGAGTTTTCCCATGTAGAAAAATGCGGTGATATCCGATACCCTGGCTGCCTGTTGCATACTATGGGTAACAATAATAATGGTAAATTTTTTTTTCAATTCATGAATCAGGTCTTCAATTTTCTGGGTGGCAATGGGATCAAGGGCCGAGGCCGGTTCATCCATTAATACCACATCCGGTTCAACCGCAAGCGCCCGCGCAATGCACAGTCGCTGCTGCTGCCCTCCTGATAAACCCAAAGCTGACTCATTGATCCGGTCTTTGACTTCATCCCATAATGCAGCCTGTTTAAGACTTTTTTCAACCCGTTGTTTTAAAACCTTTTTGTTTTTGATTCCATTTACGCGAAGTCCATATGCAACGTTTTCAAAGATAGATTTGGGAAACGGGTTCGGTTTTTGAAAAACCATACCCACCCGGCGTCTTAGGTTGACCACATCAACGCTTGGGGCGTAAATATCTTCATCATCAAGCCGGATCGACCCTTTCACGCGGATTCCCGGAATCAAATCATTCATTCGGTTTAAGCACCTTAAGAAAGTGCTTTTACCACATCCGGAAGGACCGATTAGAGCGGAAACCTGGTTTTGATTGATTGTAATTGAAATATCTTCCAGTGCCTTAAATTCTCCATAATAAAAATTAAGGTGCTGGGTGATAAATTTTTGGGAATTCTCCATTCAATTTGTCCTTAGCTATGTTTTCACAATCCGTTAACTTGCGGAATCGGTCGGTTTATTAAGGGAAAAATAAAAAACAGACCCTTTTGATTGATTATCCGGCGGACTTTTGACCCAGATTTTCCCTCCCATTTTTCGAGCCGCATTGCGGCAAATGGCAAGACCGAGTCCCGTGCCTCCTGACGCCCGGCTTCTTTCCTTGTCCACCCGGTAAAATCGTTCAAAGATTCTTTTTTGATGATGCAACGGAATGCCCGTTCCTTCATCCTGCAGCCCGAAGACAACATCATCTTTTTTTGTCTGCGCAAACACGGTAATTTTTGTTTCAGGCAGGCTGTGCTGTATGGCATTATCTAATAGGTTTCTAAATACCTGTATGAGGGAGTTCTCTTCAGCATTTACGATTATAGAATCATTGAGCTGATTGACAATGCGAATATTTTTTTCTTTTAACATGGGCATACAGGTTTCCATGGCAGAATTAAAACATGTGGTTGCGTTTACCGGAAATAATTGATCCGGTTTCTGCTGTTTTTGTTGTAATTTTGTCAGCTCAAGGAGATCATTCACAATATTTGTCATCTGGTCTGCATTTTTAACAATGGTATTCACAAACGAAGCGGCTTTATCGGATGATCTGAATTTTTCATCCAAAAGAGTTTCCGCATACCCTTTTATGGACGTTAACGGTGTCCTGAGTTCATGGGATACATTGGCAATAAAATCCTGGCGGACTTTTTCCAGACGGATCAGTTCAGAAATATCATGGAAAACAACAACCGCCCCGCCGTCCGGAATCCGAACCAGGTTGACTTCGTAAACG
This sequence comes from Desulfobacterales bacterium, assembly GCA_029933295.1. GTDB lineage: Bacteria > Desulfobacterota > Desulfobacteria > Desulfobacterales > Desulfosalsimonadaceae > JAOZOL01. The sequence continues at coordinate 4,793 of JAOZOL010000047.1, forward strand.
GTTTCACTGTTAATTGATACTTTTTGCTTTAAATGTTCCTGGCCGCTTAATACTTTATTGCAGGCGTCCTGGATTTCCGGGTTTAAAAATACTTCCATGGGACGGTGACCGATACAGGACGGCACGCATTTGGCGATCCATGTCAGTGCCTGGTTGGTGGCTTTTATTTTTCCATTCTTATCCAGCAGCATCACACCTTCGGCCATGCCTTCAAGCACTGCCTCCAGTTCCTGTTTTTGCCCGGTGATCATTTCAATATTTTGTTGAATTTTATCGGCCATATCATTAATGCACATTGAAAGCTGGGAAAATTCAGTGCCGGCATCGATGTCTATGTGCGCTTCATAATTACCTTCACCAATGGCAGTAGCAGCCTGAATTGTCTTTCGAATCGGGGCTTCCAGTCTTTTGGCCAGAAAGAAACTGATTAACATCGTAATAATAAAGATTAAAAATAAAACGCCCCAGAATTTGTGTGCAAAAGCAGAAAGTCGTGTTTCAACCGTTGATAAAGGAATTGCAACCCTGAGAACACCGGAAGGTGCAATCGGCAGGTTAATGTTTTTTGCCGCGTAAATCAGTTTTCTTTTTAGTGTGATACTGTACCGGATACTCGAAGCATGGCCCAGCTTTCTGGCCCCAATGACTTCCTTCCGCCCTGCATGGTTATCCAGCAGGGGTATTTTTTGATTTTTTACATCAGAATCGGCAATCACGCGTCCGCCTGACGCAATCACAGTGATCCGATACTTTAAGTGGTACCCCACATTTTTGCACCATTGATCAAGAGCCTGGTTGCTGTGAAAAGGGGGACTTTCCTTTAGCAGCCAGTGAACAAAATCCAGCTGGATGTATGCATCGGCTCTTGCTTCATTTAAAATTTCATTTTCAAGGGTCTGGTGAATGTAATATGCGGGCAGGCACAGCGCCACCAGCAATACGATCCAGAATGATAAAAGCAGTCGTGTTCTAAAACGTATGGATTTCATTTATGCTTCCTTGAATCGATAGCCAATGCCTCTGACCGTTTCAATGGCATCTGCATATGAACCGATTTTTTTTCGGAGTCTGCGAACATGCGTATCCACTGTTCGGGCATAGCCGTCAAATTGATACCCCCAGACGCGATCTAACAGCTGATCCCTGGTTCGCACTCTGCCCTGGTTCTGGATTAGTTCGAGCAGAAGTTTAAATTCTGTGACCGTCAAAGACACTTCTGTTTTATTGATCCACACTCTGTAGCTGTCTATGTCAATATGGAGCTCCTGGTACTTTATTTGTGTATTTTCTGACGTTTCTCTGTCAAAACGTTTAAGGATTGCACGTATCCGTAACGTAAGTTCACGGGGGGAAAACGGTTTGACAATGTAATCATCGGCCCCCAGTTCCAATCCAACAATCCGGTCCACTTCTTCGCCTTTTGCGGTGAGCATCACAACCGGTATATTATCTGTTTTTGAATTTCGTTTTAATGCCTTGCAGACCTCCAGGCCATCCAGGCCGGGCAGCATCAGGTCAAGAACGATAAGGTCCGGCAACTGTTCAATAGCAAGGTCAAGCCCTTTGGTGCCGTCCTGTGCGGTTAAAACAGAATAATCTTCAGCTTTTAAATGATATTCCACGAGATGGAGAATGTCTGTTTCGTCTTCAATAATTAATATGGTTTTTGTCATTTTCATGTACCTGTCAATTAGGTTTTGTTCTTCTTAATTTAAGGCCTTGTATTTGTTTTTCTTTACAGCAGTATGAAGGTTTAGTGACATTTTTGTGACAGATAATGTCATTATATTTTCGGTGTTTTGTCACACAATCGTCAAATTATATATTTATTATCTGTCATCTTATGGTGGACGGAAACATTTTACAGGCGAAAATAAATTTTTATTAAACAGAATTATTAATACATTATAACAAAAAAAGGAGGATTTAACCAATGAAGTTCAATTCTTTAAAAGTAATGATCGTTTTATTATGTGCATTTTGCTTAACAACGGCCGCCTGGGCTGAAAATCTGGAAATCAAAGGCTCCACCACCGTGCTGCCCATTGCCCAGAAAGCAGCGGAAGCGTTCATGAAGATTTATCCGGATGTGAATGTATCTGTTTCCGGCGGCGGTTCCGGCAATGGGATCAAGGCCATTATTGACGGAACAACCGATGTTGCCGATTCATCCCGTTTTATAAAGGATAAGGAAGTTGCCCTGGCCGTTAAAAAGGGCGTTTACCCGGTTCCCTTTGGCGTTGCATATGATTGCATTGTTCCTGTGGTGCATCCGACAAATCCCATAAAAAATTTGACCATTAACCAGCTCAAGGACATTTACAAGGGTAAAGTCAATAACTGGAAAGACATCGGCGGGCCGGACAAAAAAATCGTTGTGATTTCGCGCGATACGTCTTCCGGCACCTATGAAGTATGGGAAAAACTCATTATGAAAAAAGAAAGAGTGTTTCCTGGCGCTCTGCTTCAGGCATCAAACGGCGCGGTGGCCCAAGCGGTAGCGAAAAACACCTATGCGGTGGGGTATGTGGGATTAAGTTATTTAAATAAGGACTTAAAACCATTAACGGTTGACGGTGTAAAAGCAACGGCTGAAAATGCCATGACCGCCGCCTATCCCATCAGTCGTGTGCTGTATATGTTTACCAAAGGATGGCCGACCGGCACGACATTAAAATTCATCAACTTTATGATGCATCCCGTTAAAGGCCAGAAGATTGTGGCAGAAGCGGGGTATGTCCCACTGTATTAATGGCTTCGGGAAAAGTCCAATGTCTATTTTAGCTTTGCGTTGCGCTGCATCCTTCGTCACTCAACGTACATTCGTACGCCTCGCTCCTCAGGATTTGCACGCCTTGAACATGGGACTTCTCACTTTGCCATTGGATCAACTTTTTAAATTATAATTAATTTTAGTTGATTAGGTGGATAGACGGAAAGTAAACAAAGAATATAACTCTTTTTGTTTTTCCCTTCTACCTTAAGCCTAATTAATTATTATCCAGGTATATTATGGGAAAAAGGCGTCTAGCAAAAGACAAAGTCATCCAGTACATATTCTTTATATTCGCATTCGTATCCATTGCCATTCTCTGCATGATTCTTTATTTTCTGGTCAGGGAAGGGATCCCGGTTTTCGGGCAAGTGTCTGTAAAGGATTTTCTTTTTGGGAAATACTGGTATCCGACATCAGACCCCCCGGACTTCGGCATTTTTCCGTTAATTGTTGCATCTCTGCTGGTCACCGTGTGTTCGGCGGCAATTGCCATTCCGCTGGGCGTCATGACAGCCATTTATCTGGCGGAAATTGCTTCAACACGTGTAAAAGAAATTGCGAAACCGATGGTGGAACTTCTGGCGTCACTGCCGTCGGTGGTGATCGGTTTTTTCGGTATGGTGATTGTGGCCCCGTTTTTACAGGATGTGTTTGATGTCCCGACCGGGCTGAATTTGTTTAACGCTTCTTTAATGCTGGCGTTTATGTCGGTCCCGACCATATGTACCATTTCCGAAGATGCGATTGCCAGTGTCCCCATTGAATTAAAGGAAGCGTCCCTGGCCCTTGGCGCAACCCATTGGGAAAGCATAGTACGGGTTGTTATCCCTGCGTCTTTGTCAGGATTGAGTACAGCAGTTATTCTTGGCATGTCCCGTGCCATTGGTGAAACCATGGTGGTATTAATGGTTGCCGGTGGTGCGGCCATGGTGCCGTCATCCATTTTTGATCCGGTTCGGCCCATGCCGGCCAGTATTGCCGCGGAAATGGGCGAAGCACCGTTTCAAGGGGATCATTATTACGCATTGTTTGCCACGGGCATGGTTTTGTTTATGTTTACGTTATTTTTTAATTTTATTGCCGATTATATATCCAACAAGCATCGGCAGGTGGGGGCGGCAACACTGTGATAAGCCAAGGAAAAACGAAGCAGAAAAGGATAGATAATTGAATCAATCGACAATCTCACTGGCACAGCATACTTCCGGACGCCGTAAATATTCTCAACATGCGATGTTTGTTTTATTTCGCATTGCGGCGGTAATCAACGCGCTGGCCCTGTTTATTATTATATTTTTTCTTATCAAAAACGGCTGGCGGGCCATCAACTGGACGTTTTTAACCCAGCCACCCATTGACTCCATGACAAAGGGCGGGATTTTGCCCTGTATCATCGGCACGGTTTATTTAAGCATCGGTGCCATGGCAGTGGCGTTTCCGCTGGGGATCGCGTCCGCGGTTTATTTAAATGAATATGCCAGACAGGGGCCCATTTTGAGGATCATCCGTTTCGGGATTAACAATTTGGCCGGTGTCCCGTCCGTGGTGTTCGGCCTGTTTGGTCTGGCCCTGTTTGTGACATGGATGAAAATGGGGGTCAGTATTTTGTCCGGGTCATTGACGCTTGGTTTTTTAACGCTTCCGGTGATTATCGGGACTGCGGAAGAAGCACTGCGGGCCGTGCCGGATACATACCGGGAAGCCTCTTTCGGGTTGGGCGCCACCAAGTGGCAAACGATTTATCGGGTGGTACTGCCGGCTGCGCTACCATCCGTGATCACCGGCGGAATTCTGGCCCTGAGCCGGGCAGCCGGTGAAACAGCCGCCATCATGTTCACCGCTGCCGTGTTTTATACCAAAAAACTTCCCACGTCCGTATTTGATCAGGTCATGGCACTGCCCTATCATATCTATGTTCTGGCTACAGCCGGAACGGACATCGAACAGACCCGCCATCTTCAGTACGGAACGGCCCTGGTACTCATTTTTCTTGTGTTGGGAATGAACCTTGTTGCGATTGTTTATCGGTCACGATTACGGAAAAAAAGATAATTTAGATCGAATACGAGTCAAACAACCGGCGTTCTGTTTCGCCTTCAATGAAGGCGATGACTTCCACGAAAGGCTTTATGCGGGAGTGTCGCAGCTTGTTTCGTAACAATTCATCAACCTGAAAAATTCCGGCGGAATTTGGGAAATAAGGGACGGTCATGCCTGCCCGGCAGCGGACAGTTTTGATCTTATGGCCTATGGCGCCATTTTATTTATACACAGAAGCAATCCGCCGCAAAGCGCCAGTATTCCGCTGATCATAAATAAATTCGATGTTCCTATGATATCAAAGAAATAGCCGTTAAACAGGAATCCGGCCATTATTCCGAAGCCATATGTGACGGCATTGTTTACGGCTTGGCCCACTGTTTTAGCCCCATCAGGGCTTAATTTGTCGATATAGAGAATACTTGCCACATGGAATGCGCCGTAGGTCGCGGCATGGAAGAGCTGAGATATAAGAATTAACCAGGCGGATGTCGCATAAAACAGGACAACCCACCTGATAGCGGCAGCCAGAAAGGAAAAAATCAGCACATTTTCAAAGGAAAACCGTTTAAATATCCGGTCTGAATTGATCATGACAAAAATTTCTGCAATGGATGCAAGTGCCCAGGCGACGCCGATAAATGTAGAGCTGTATCCCAGATTATCAAGGTGAATGGAAAAAAAACCATAGTAAGTGCCGTGGCTTAGCAGCATCAGAAACGCGCAGACCTGAAATATAATAACGCGCCGGTTTAACAATGCCCTGACACCTGATGAAAAATCAGACTTTTGGGTTTTTTTTGCAGCAGGTATGTTTAATGACAGAACCGCGTGCGCCATGGAACCTGCCAGAATCAATATCACGATTATTTCGGTGGAAAGGATGTCAATGGCCCGGCCAACAACAATGACCGTAATAATAAAACTGATAGATCCCCATACCCGCAACTGACCGTAACGGGTTTTTTCTTTGTCCAGTAAATCCATGGAAAAAGATTCCAGAAAGGAAACAATCGGGGCATAGAAAATTCCATAAAAGATCATAATGACAAGCATGGCGGAAAAATCGGTCGTCAGCAGAAAAAACGTCCATATGGCCGTGCTGATAAAACTGCAGAAAATATAGATGGGCCGCCGGACGAAAAATTTGTCGGCAAGCGCACCCCATATCATTGGAAAGAGCGCGGTCGTCAGGGTCCGAAGAGAGGACAACGCACCGATTTGAAATCCGGAAAAACCAAGATGATAGCAATATAAATTAAAATACGGCAGAACAATGCCGAGAACCCCGAAATATAAAAAATACTGGGACCCGATAATAAATTTTACGGATTTCATGAAGTCTGCGGCTCCCCGCCCAGCATGACACCCACCCACCGGGTTTCTTCGTTGCTTTCAAAAGCAATTTTTATGATCATGGTTAACGGAATCGATAACAGCATGCCCACCGGACCCAGCACCCAGCCCCAGAAAACCAGGGACAGGAAAACCACAAGGGTGGAAAGTCCCAGACCCTCACCCATGAATTTTGGTTCAAGGATACTTCCAACCACAATATTTACAGCCATATATCCCATGCCTACCAGTAATGTATGCCATGCACCGAGTTGCACCAGGGTCATCAGAACGGCTGGAACGGCTGCGATAATGGAACCGATGTTGGGTACATAATTTAATAAAAAAGCCACCAGTCCCCACAGCAGCGCGTAATCGACCCCAAGAACCGCCAGCCATCCACTGATAAAAATTCCGGTGATAAGGCTGAATATGGTCTTTAATACCAGGTATCGGTTTACGCTTTCAGTAAATTTAGCAAAATTTGCAATGGATTTTTCAGGCGTTTTTAAGCCGGCCCGGATTTTTTTTGGAAAACTTGACGCTTCCAGGAGTATAAAAATTACCGTGAGAAGAATGAGAAACGTATTGGTCAGCACGCCGCTTAGTCCTGATAATGTTTTGGCCGCCATCTGCATGGCGGTTCCCGGATTCAACGAGTTTTTCAGCATTTCATCGGTCAGTTTGATCCCAAAACCGGCAAGCCATTGCTGAAAATTGGCTGACTTTGAAATTAACAACTCCCGGTAAATCGGCAGGGAGTTCGTAAAGTCATTCACCGAACTGCCTACAAACCGGGCCAGCAGATAAAAGATAGCGATTATGCAGGTGATGATGAAGATGATCGCAATAATATTTGGCACCCCTTTTTTTTGCATCCAGAAAAGCGGTGGCGTAAAAATAATGGCAATAAAAATGGAAAGAAAAAACGGGACCAGGATGTCTCCGGCGGATCGCATGCCCGCCACAACAATGACAAAGCAGGCAGCCCCGATGAGAACGCTTATGCCTTTAGGGATTCCCCGATCGGTTTGCATCATTCCTCCTTGTCGCAATTGAAAATATATAGATTCGCAAATAATGTTTGAAACCACTTCTTGCAATTCTTACCAAAAATAAAAGCCTTGAGCAAGAATGGTTAATTTGTCAACCGGTGTTTTTAGTTTTTGGCGGGCAATCCATAAAATCAATCTGTCTGGTTTTTGATATATATCTCAAAATCGGTGTAAAAAGAAGGGGATATATGACTTGACATCAGGCCGCTTATCCTTTATTTGTTCACTTGTTTTACCCTTTTGAATTGATTTTTTCTAAGATTGATTTATTTTAATGGATCTGGAAGTTCCCTGATTTACACATAAATTTTCGGTTAGCCAAAAAAGCGGTTATTATTTATTTTTTGTCAATGAGTAAAGGAGCAGATATGCAAAAGAAAAATTTTTTCGCGCTGGTTCAGATTGTTATTATGATATCAGTAATGGGCGCTTTAACAGTCGTTTATGCTGATGAAGGCGCCGATGAAGGTGTCCCGTCGGCTTTTGTTGAAGGTATTTCATACGATTTTGGTACTGTATTGGAAAGAATTAATGTCATTCATGATTTTGTGATAAAAAACAAGGGCGATGCGGACCTTGAAATCGTTAAAGTCAGAACCGGGTGAGGGTGTACAACGGTTTCTCAACCAAAGAAACCAATCCCTCCGGGCGAAGAGGGAAAGATCACCGTCAAAGTTAAAACAAAGGGGTATGGGGGACGCAAACTCCATAAAACAATTAAAGTTACCACTAATGATCCGAAGAATAAAGTAATTGCTTTAAAAATCGTCGGCAATGTTCAGAAGTTTGTGACAATCAAACCCCAACGGGTCATATTAAGGGGACCCGTTGGAGCGGAACTTTCAAAAAAAGTAATCATTATTCCGGAAACCCCGGTGCCGTTTAAAATAATGAAGGTTGCCCAGATGCATAGCACAAATTTTCGAACCACGTTAAAGGAGATCGAAAAGTCCGGGAAAAAAGCGTATGAACTGACCGTCGAGAACATGGTAAAAAAAGCGGGTAAATATCATGATCAAATTAACATCATCACTGATAGAAGCGATTTTATGCCGCTGACAATCAGGGTTGATGGATACATCGATGCCATTGACCCTCAAACGGGAAAACCGGCACCGGCAGTTAAGATAAAACCGGAGCCTGAATCAACGCCGCCAAAAATGGTAATAGTGCCGCCGTCAAAACCGGTAATGCCGCAGCCGTCAAAACCCGAGTCAGCGCCTGTGCCGACTCCTGACGGTAACTCTTTCTGAT
>JAOZOL010000302.1 GCA_029933295.1 Desulfobacterales bacterium
ACCACTGTATGAGAAAAACAACTTATCAATCATTTCAAACAATTATAAATGAATTGTTTGGAAGATTTATTCGAATGTCAATATAATGAATCATCCGGCTTTGCGAAAAAAAATTGATAATCGAAAAAAAACGGATGCGAACAAGCTGCGGGTTTTTATCGCAATGAAATTACCGGGACCGGTTGTTGCAAAACTGGGTGAGGTTCAGAAATCATTAAAGAATTCCGGCTTAAAAGCTAAATGGACCCATACAGCCAATATTCACCTGACATTAAAATTTTTAGGTGATATTGATAGGGCTGATTTAAATGCGGTGACCGAAATTGTGGGTTTGGCGATAAAGGGCATTGAGCCGATACGCTTGAGTGCAAAAGGGATCGGTGTGTTTCCCGGTGTGAAGCAGGCACGGATTCTATGGACAGGTATTGCCGGTCAAACGAATCTGCTTGCAAAAATGCATGAAACAATTGATACGGGTCTGTCTGAAGTCGGATTTTTAAGGGATAAGAGAGGGTTTACAGGGCACCTGACCATCGGCCGGTTCAAAGGCTCTCCGCATCCTGATAAATTAATTGATATCATAAAGAAATTTAATAACATGGAATCAGAACCGTTTGTCGCTGATACGGTTTATGTCATTAAAAGCGACCTGACACCGTCCGGCTCTATATATACAGATCTGGCAAGTGTTACGTTGATAGAGTGATTAATAATTTAACCAAATAAGGAGGCCAAATGACCAAGAGCACGGATAAGGAAAAGGCTGTGGAATCCGCAATCAGCCAGATTGAACGACAGTTCGGTAAAGGGTCGATCATGAGACTCGGCGGAAAGGCGATTATCGATATTCCTGTTATCCCTACGGGGTCCCTTGCGCTGGATAAGGCCCTTGGCATTGGTGGCATTCCCAGAGGGCGTGTTACCGAGATTTATGGTCCCGAATCTTCCGGCAAGACAACCCTTGCCCTTCATGTGGTTGCAGAAGCCCAGAAACAGGGGGGGATTGCTGCTTTTGTTGATGCTGAACATGCTTTGGATACAGCCTATGCAAAGAAACTGGGTGTAAACTGTGATGAATTACTGGTCTCTCAGCCGGATACCGGAGAGCAGGCCTTAGAAATTACGGACATGCTGGTGAGAAGCGGAGCAATTGATATTCTTGTTATTGATTCCGTTGCCGCCCTGGTTCCCAGAGCTGAAATTGAAGGTGACATGGGGGATTCCCATATGGGACTTCAGGCAAGACTCATGTCCCAGGCCCTGCGTAAATTAACCGGGACCATCAGCAAAACAATGACTTCAGTGATTTTTATAAATCAAATTCGGATGAAAATCGGTGTGATGTTCGGTAACCCTGAAACAACCACCGGCGGCAATGCCTTAAAATTTTATTCATCCATCAGAGTAGAAATTCGTCGAACCGGGGCCATCAAAGACGGCCAGGAGATTATGGGCAACAGGACCAAAGTCAAGGTGGTAAAGAATAAAATGGCGCCGCCATTTAAACAGGTAGAATTTGACATCATGTATGGTGAAGGTATTTCAGCGACGGGAGAACTTCTTGATATAGGCGTAGAAGCAGGAGTCATAGAAAAGAGCGGTTCATGGTATTCCTATGAAGGTGAACGCATCGGGCAGGGGCGTGAAAATGTCAAGAAATTTTTCAAGGAGAATCTGGATTTATACAACCGTTTATTGTTAAAAGTCAAAGAAGCGATCGGACTGACAGCGGTTGATGAACAACCCCGGCAGAGTAAAGAGACAGAAGAGAAGGAATAATTCACTTTAAGTATTTTTTTGGGGTTAGATTGATCACGGAGGATTGATGACTGGAGACGACATACGTAAGAAGTTTTTTGATTATTTCAGCCGCCAAAATCATCGGATTGTCAGGAGTTCTTCCCTGGTACCGCACGAAGATCCGACGCTTTTGTTCACCAATGCCGGAATGGTGCAGTTCAAGCGAACATTTCTTGGTGAAGAGAAACGGGATTACACTACGGCGGTGACCTCCCAGAAATGTTTGCGGGCCGGCGGAAAACATAATGATCTGGAGAATGTCGGGTATACGGCCCGGCATCATACATTCTTTGAAATGCTGGGCAATTTTTCATTTGGGGACTACTTTAAAAAAGACGCCATCAGGTATGCCTGGGATCTTTTAGTTAATGAATACCAGCTGCCGGTGGACAAGTTGTGGATATCTGTCTATTTAGATGATGATGAAGCCTATGATATCTGGTCTAAAGAGATCGGAGTCTCTGCGGACCGGATTGTCCGGCTGGGCGAAAAAGATAATTTCTGGTCAATGGGGGATGTGGGGCCCTGCGGGCCGTGTTCTGAAATACTGATTGACCGGGGGCCTGAATTTGGATGTGACAGCGCGGATTGTGCACCAGGGTGTGATTGCGACCGGTATCTCGAAATATGGAATCTGGTGTTTATGCAGTTTAACAGAGATGCTGACGGTAAAATGACACCCCTTCCCAGGCCGAGTATTGATACCGGAATGGGGCTCGAACGGATTACATCGGTGATTCAGGATGTTGAAACAAATTACGACACGGATCTGTTTTTGCCGATCATGGAGAAAATTGAAATCCTTTGCGGGAAAAAACTCGGTGATGATCCGGCAGCGGACATTGCCATGAAAGTGATCGCGGATCACAGCCGGGCAGGGGCGTTTATGGTCGGAGACGGCATCCTTCCATCCAATGAAGGCAGGGGCTATGTATTGCGAAGAATTCTGCGAAGGGCCATTCGGTATGGGCGCAATATTAACCTTACCAAACCGTTTCTTCATGAAACCGTGGAGTCTGTTTTTGATGTGATGAAATCAGGATATCCGGAATTGCATGAAGAAAAGGCGTTTATTACAAATGTGATAAAAAATGAAGAAATTCGGTTTTCTGAAACACTGGATAACGGGCTGAAACTTTTAAACGAGACAATTTTAAGCATCAAGGCGGAAAATAACGCTGTTGTTCCCGGAGAAGTCATTTTCAAACTATACGATACCTTTGGGTTCCCGGTGGACATTGTAAAGGATGTGGTCAGAGACCAGCATCTCACACTTGATATGGAAGGGTTTAACTCCGCCATGTCAGTGCAAAAGAAAAAATCCCGATCCAGGGCATCCTTTTCAAATGTCAGTGACGCGTATAAAAATTTTAGTTCCACAATCGAAAAAATGCCCGAATTTGTGGGATATGATCAATTATCATGTGATTCAATAATTGAACTCATTGTTTGTGATGGTAAAGCTGTTGAAAGCGCTGCAACCGGACAATCAGTTGAAATTGTAACGAAAAAAACCCCCTTTTATGCGGAGTCTGGAGGGCAGGTCGGGGATACCGGCAAAATTGCCGGGGATAATTTGTTAATTGAAATTGAAAATACTGTTAAAGACCCTACAGGTCTTATTATTCATAGAGGTAAAGTCCTTTCCGGTACCGTTGAGAAGGGGAGCCGGGGCACATTGTCGGTGGACCGGGAATCGCGCCGGGCAACCCAGTTAAAC
>JAOZOL010000303.1 GCA_029933295.1 Desulfobacterales bacterium
ATATCTAAGATTAAACGTGCATTTTCAGGTAACCGTAAACTGGCAATCGTCAACCCGATAAACATGCTGAACAACATGACATTTTTGCTAAGAATATCAAATGATAGCATTAATTCAGGTTATAATAAATTCAGTCTTCCCGGCTAATACTATATATTACTAAAATTATTTAATTTCAATGGCATCGTATGAAAAAATCCGGCAACGACAATTTCAGACCCGTTAAACTCGGGATCACCGGTGGGGTCGGTTCCGGAAAATCCGTGGTGTGTGAGTATCTTAAAAATAAAGGGGTGCCTGTTGTCAGCACGGATGAACTGGCAAGAAAAGCCGTTATGCCCGGGACCGCCGCATATGATCAGATCGTCAGCTATTTTGGTAAAGATGTCTTGTCAGATGATGGCACATTAAATCGTAAAAAGCTAAGGAGCATAATAACCGAAGACAGGAACAAAAAAGAGATGCTTGAGCAATTTGTGCATCCGGAAGTCTTTGTTCAAATGGAAAAAGAATTTGAAGCATCGAAAAAAAAGCATGCTCCGATTATTGCCGTTGAAGTGCCGCTTCTTTTTGAAGCCGGGCTTGAAAAAAAATTCGATTTTGTATTGACCATATCGGTGAATGCTGATGTGAGGGTAAAAAGGCTCATGGCCCGGGACCAAATAACGAGAAAAGAAGCCGAAGCATTCATGGGGATTCAGATGCCTGAGGCGGATAAAATAAAAAAATCAGATTTTGTTATTGATAATAATGGATCTATAAAAGAAACACTCGTAAAGGTTGATCGGTTTTATGAAAATTTAATGGATCTGGTGTTTGATTAAAAAAGATAAAAATGAGTGTAAAAGAGGTTGACACCGGGAAAAATATGTAATATTTTAAGTAAAACGAAAAATGAGCCTTCCTGTTTGGAGCGTTTCTTAATTTATCTTCTTTTTTTATAAATAATCATATGTAACGTCGGTATTCCTTCTAAATCATCATGAATCCAGGCCTATAATTTTTTTCAGCTTTTATTTTTAAATTATTTGATATCTTCCAATCTGATTTAAATCTTTATTTTAAATTTTATTTAGCGGGGTTTTAATTTTAAATGAACGTTATAGAGTTAAAGAACAAAAAGATTAGTGAACTCACCAAGATGGCAAAAGAATTTCATATTGAGAATGCTGGTGGCATGCGCAAACAGGAGCTTATTTTTACAATGCTCCAGGCGCATATTGAAAAAAACGGCATGATATACGGCGAGGGCACAATCGAGATTCTCCCGGACGGTTTTGGGTTTCTGCGGTCACCGGATTGCAATTATCTGCCGGGCCCGGATGATATTTATGTATCACCGTCACAGATTCGCCGTTTTAATCTCAAAACCGGGGATACGGTTTCCGGCCAGATTCGCCAGCCCAAGGAATCCGAAAGATATTTTGCCCTGTTAAAAGTTGAAGCCGTCAATTATGAAGATCCTGAAAATGCAAGGAACAAGATTTTTTTTGATAATTTAACCCCCCTTTTTCCAGAAAAAAAAATAAAGCTTGAAACAGCAAAGGATAATTATACCTCACGGATCATGGATTTAATGACGCCCATTGGTTTTGGCCAGCGGGGGTTAATCGTGTCTCCCCCCCGGGCGGGCAAGACAATGATCCTTAAAAACCTGGCCAACAGTATTATTTCCAGCCATAAGAATGTGGTACCGTTTGTTGTATTGATTGATGAGCGGCCGGAAGAAGTTACCGATATGCAGCGATCGGTTAATGCGGAAGTCATCAGTTCCACTTTTGACGAGCCGCCGGAACGACATGTGCAGGTTGCTGAAATGGTCATTGAAAAGGCAAAGCGCCTGGTAGAGCATAAACGTGATGTGGTGATTCTTTTGGACAGCATCACCCGTCTGGCGCGTGCTTATAATACAGTATCTCCGCCCAGCGGGAAAATTCTTTCCGGTGGTGTTGATTCAAATGCGCTGCATCGTCCGAAACGGTTTTTCGGCGCAGCACGAAATATTGACGAAGGCGGCAGCCTGACGATTATCGCCACCGCCCTGGTCGATACCGGAAGCCGGATGGACGAAGTGATTTTTGAAGAATTTAAAGGGACCGGTAATATGGAGGTTCAGCTGGATCGGCGTCTTGCGGATCGGCGTATGTATCCGGCCATTGATATTAATAAATCCGGGACACGAAAAGAAGAACTGCTTCTGTCGCCGGAAACATTAAACCGGGTATGGATTTTAAGAAAATTGCTTTCCACATTAAATCCTGTTGACACGCTTGAATTTTTGCTGGATAAGATGCAAGGCACCAAAAACAATAAAGAATTTTTAGATTCAATGAATTCATAGAAAAGGAAAGGGATATGAAAAAGGGAATTCATCCGGAATATAAGGAAACATCCATTAAATGCGCATGTGGTAATGAACTGACGGTCGGATCAACAAAGTCGGATATCACCGTTGAAATCTGCTCCCAGTGTCATCCTTTTTATACCGGAAAACAAAAATTGGTTGATTCAGCCGGCCGTATTGAACGATTTCGCCGAAAATATGCGAAGTTTCAGAATGCCGATGACAAGAAGTAACCGCAGTATCTCCTCTGTCGTTTTCCGTGGGGCTCGGTGTTAAAAAATCAATGATTGAACAGTTAACAGGGCTTGAAGAAAGATATTCGGAGCTTGAACAGCTCTTGAGTGATCCTGCTGTCGTGCAGAATCGGGAGTTATACCCGAAATATGTCCGTGAGCACAGTGACCTTGGAAAAATCGTTACAGTCTTTCAGACATACAGGCAGACGGTCGATGAATTAAAAGAGAGCAAGGACCTTCTGGCGGACAATGATCCGGAAATAAAGGAACTGGCCCGCTCTGAGGTGGATACGCTTTCATCTGAAAAGGACAGGCTTGAGGAAACGCTTAAATTACTTTTAATTCCCAAAGACCCGAATGATGATAAGAATGTGCTTCTTGAAATCAGAGCGGGTACCGGCGGGGAGGAAGCAGCTCTTTTTGCCGGCGATCTTTTTCGGATGTATGTCCGGTATGCGGAATCAAAAGGATGGAAGCTGGAAATACTCTCAGAACATTTAACTGATTCCGGCGGGTTCAAAGAAGTTATTGTTCTGGTTGCCGGAAAAGGCGCTTACCGCCATTTGAAATACGAAAGCGGTACCCATCGTGTTCAGCGGGTGCCGGTAACCGAGACACAGGGGCGTATTCATACCTCTGCCGTGACCGTTGCTGTTCTCCCCGAGGTGGAAGATGTGGAGGTGCATATCGAGCCCGGCGATTTAAAAATCGATGTATTCCGATCCTCCGGCCCTGGCGGTCAGTCTGTTAATACCACCGATTCTGCAGTACGGATTACCCATTTACCCACCGGCCTGGTTGTGACATGCCAGGATGAAAAATCACAGCATAAGAACAAAGCAAAGGCCATGAAGGTGTTAAGGGCTCGCCTGTATGATCTGGAAATCAGTCAGCAGCATGAAGAAATTTCTGAGCAGCGGAAAAACCAGGTGGGCAGCGG
>JAOZOL010000304.1 GCA_029933295.1 Desulfobacterales bacterium
CCAGCCGGAATGTGTAGTGAGCCTCACCGGATGAAGATGAGCTTATTTTGGTTCGTCGAATAAACATGACAACCCATATAACATGATTTTCAACCCCGATCAAGCACCTTATTCAAAACATGGCACCACATATGAAAATATCAATTTTTTCGTTGAAATCATTAGTGTTTTGGGCTCAAAAATGCCGAAAATAGGCAAATTAGCTGAAATCTTGTTAAACATGGGCCAGCATATCCCCGAAAAAAGCTTCCAACTGGTACGGTATTACGGATGGTACTCAAATAGAACACGAGAGGTTGATCCGCTGACCTGTCCGCACTGCCAGGGCGAGATGCGGATTGTCAGTTTTATCAACGACTACCCAGTTATTCGCAAAATCTTGAAACACCTCGACCAGTCGGACCGTTCGCCACCGGTCCCGAAACATCCTGAGCCTGAAGAACTTGTGTACGAGCCGTTTGACGATGGCTAGCCGGGTTACAAAAAGCCATTTATTGTGGTGTAATAGACGGGAAAGGGAAGTTGCGTAGTTGTGACAACCGAAAATTGACCACCTGTGATTACGCAAAATTGACCACCCTGATTATAAGATAAAGCTTCATTTGTAACACTTTTTTTGCATAAAATTCTAACTGCCGATATCAGTTGTCCATAAAAGGTTTCTGCTTTATTTAGTTTGACTTTGTGGTGGAAACCTGATAACGCCCAAAAATGCAATGTGGATAACCAGAGTGAAATCAAAACGGCGGTTTACGGTATCAGAAGTGCTCAGTCTATTGGTTTCATGGTCTCGCCGTTCACCTAACAAGAAAGTGATTTCCTATCACCTGAGCACAGGGCGGGCGAACATTATAACCGCAGGAATATAGACTATATTTTGAGGATTATAATGTGAGCCTAACCCATGTTTAACAAGATTTTAGAGAAATTCCTCTTTTTTGCTAATTTAAGCCGAAAAAAGCTAATGATTTCAAGGGGAAATTTGCATTTTTCATTTGTAGTGCCATCGGATGGGTAACATACCGATATTATTAGGTGATGTAGTGCCCCTTGGAGTTTCTTGAAGCCATAAACTATTGATTATAATGGCTTTATTTTTTATGCTGTTAAACATGGGCTAACCTGTAGTCGAGCAAAAAGGCCATTTTTCAAGGCCCCCTTTAGCCAACTGTTAAGTCGGCTGGCCAGATAGCAACCTTTTACCCACCATCAATCAAGGATATCAAGATGAAAAAAACAAAAACAAGCAGCAGTTTTCCGGCGTTTTTTCTTTTACTACTGGCCATGGTCTGCCTGGCGGGAACCAGCCGGGCCACCACCCTGGGCATGCTGGCCGACAATCGCACGATTACCTGTCCCCTGAAGGCGCAGCCGGTAGTGGGCACTACCCCTGAAGCTTCCTTTCCCCTGGGCCTGGGCTCGGTAGCCAACAACGGTGATCTGCTGGACCTGGTGATCGGCCTGGGGGCGTTTGCCGGCCCGGTTGATCTCTACCTGGGTTTTTACGCCCCGGCCCTCAATCCCATGGCTTTTTATATTTTTACTGCCAGCGGCGGGGTACAGGACGTTTACACGGCTGGTCTGGCTCCCTGGCGGCGCGACGTCCGCGGCCCGGTTAACGCCACCCTGTTTTCCGGCCTGCGGACGGCCATTTTGCCCCCCGGAACCTATACTTTTTACCTGTTGGCGACGCCCGCCGACAGCCTGGAATCCTGGTGGCTGTGGTCAACCGCGTTCAATTACACCCCGGCGATCAAGGGCGTCACGGTCAACCCGCAGGGCGACCTGGTAATGACCGCGGTGGATAAGAATGACACCTACTACTCCTTTTTCGGCTCCCGGGATGAAAATGGAGTGGTCAACTACTTTCAGCGGCTGGAACTTGACCAACGGGACGGCAGCGGCAATTTCACGCCCACCCTGGCCATTGACTTTGATTCCTACGGTCGGCCAATTTCGGTAACCACCCCGAACACCGGCGCCAGCATGATGGCCAGTTATCTTTCCGCGACCCAGATGAAGATGACGATCAAGGCAGCCGACGGCACCAGCGAGGCAGTCACAGTGGCCAATCCTTTTCAGACCATCGCCACCAGCACATCCATGATGAGCATGGATGCCTCTCCCAAGGCAAGCCTGCAATCGATCACCGATGACAACGAGTGGCTGGTAATGGGCAAAATAAAAACCTGTAAGGACGGCACCAAACCGACGGTCAACATCAAGCGACTGGTGCCGCCGCTGGTACTGCAGTCTTCGCCCCAGCTGGCCTTGCTCAAAACCTCGGTTGACCCGCTGGCTAACGACCCCAACGGTGATTATTCCTATTTTTACCAGCTGTACGGGTTGCCCGACTACAATGAATGGTATCGCAGTTGCGTCTGGAACTGGCTGGGCGGCGACATCATCAACGCCGGCGGCAAGATCATCGGCAAATTTTCCGGCGCCGCCGAAAAATTGCTGGAATATGCCAATAAGGTTTACCAGTTTTTCTCCGCCGTCGACCAGGACGTGAAAAGTTCCAGCGTTAAAAACACTTCCGTGAGCATCATTGAAAACACCATGGAAGTAGCTGGCCCGCTGACCTCGTACCTGGTAAAAATAAACGACGTCAGCAAGCTGCCCATTGACGCCCAAAATGGTCCCTGCAGTTACAAGGTATGGGATTATCTCAACCAGATCCAGACGGCTGACGAGTTAGTTACCTGCTGGCTGGGCAACACCAAGCTGGAACAAACCTTTACCCCCCAACCAGATTACAGTGATTTCACCACGGTCGAGGCACCTAATTTTGATTTTACCTCCACCTGCGACAGCAGTGGTAACAACGGCGTGCCGCTGCTGAGCACGGTTGACATTATCATCCCCGGCCAGGGAACACAAACGATTGAGATCAATTGTCCCATACCCCAGGGAGCGGAACGGCACGATTTTTGCGGCAAGGTAAGCGGCACCAA
This sequence comes from Desulfobacterales bacterium, assembly GCA_029933295.1. Lineage (GTDB taxonomy): Bacteria > Desulfobacterota > Desulfobacteria > Desulfobacterales > Desulfosalsimonadaceae > JAOZOL01. The sequence continues at coordinate 2,958 of JAOZOL010000304.1, forward strand.
CGAACCTTTCTTTGGCATCTTTTTCCGTTTAAACCACGGTTTTGTTGGCCCGAAATACCAATTTGATTCCTGCGAAGAAGGGGCTCGAAGTTACGATTTGCGGAACCCGCATCTCAAAAACTTTGCGTGTTACGCTCAAAATCATTATCACGGCTGGGACATCGAGTATGAAAACGGGGTGATCACCACCATCACGCACTGGAAACATGGGCTGCGCGATGGCCATAGCTACGATCTCCGGGCGGACGGCAAAACTGTAAAAATCGACTGGGTTTACCGGGACGGCAACTTGGTCAGCCACATAGACTACCAGGAAAACGGTTACATGCAGACCTGCGACGACCTCACGTTTAAATGTTCCTGGAGTCAATGGAAATAGAAAAGGTAAAAAAGCAGTGCGGCCGAGCATAGGTCGCATATTCTAGTGGGAGCGAATCCCGCCCCGGAAGGCTGGTCAGCCACTGGGTAGCGAGTCCTTGGATCGAAAGAAGTAATTCTAGCGATTAAGCGTAGGATAGCGAGACGATAGGCCGTAAGCCGTAAGGTTGAAGGGAAT
>JAOZOL010000305.1 GCA_029933295.1 Desulfobacterales bacterium
GACATGGGAAATACGGTTGACAAATTTTAATTTTACGTTTAGCTTTTAATGTTTATTAACTAAAAATTCTGTTTTGATCATTCGACAAGGAAAACGACTAAATGGCAGAGATCATTCCTTTTCACGGCATACTTTATAATATTGATAAAATTAAAAATATATCAGATGTTGTGACACCGCCCTATGACGTGATTTCAGAAAAAGAGATAAGTGGCTTCTATGACAGACATCCATATAATGCCATTCGTCTGGATAAAGGCAGGCCGAGGCAAACCGACACCAAAGAAGACAACCCGCACACCCGGGCAGGAAAATATTTTAAAGACTGGATCAAAAAAGGCGTCTTAATCAGGGAATCTGCTCCGGCGTTATATCTTGCGGCCGTTGAATTTCCTTTGGGAGAAAAAACCATTACCCGTTACGGCCTGATTGCCCGGGTGAAAATTGAGCCCTTTGATAAAGGGATTGTCCTTCCCCATGAAAAAACATTTTCCAAAGTCAAATCTGAACGGCTGGAATTAATCAAGGCCTGCCAGGCCAATTTCAGCCAGATCTTTTCCGTATTTGCGGACAAATCCGATGTCATCGGATTATTAAAAAATTCAGTCCACAATACCCAGCCGGTATTTGACTTCATCGACGACGCCGGGCACAGACATAAATTATGGCGCATCATGGATACTGATATTCAACGCCAGGTCATTGACGGGCTGAAAGAAAGAAAATTATTTATTGCAGACGGCCATCATCGATATGAAACAGCGTTAAATTACAAAAAATGGCTACAGAAAACCGATCCCGACTTTAATGAAAGCCATCCGGCCAACTATATCATGATGTACCTTTGTTCCATCCAGGACAACGGCCTTGTTATTCTTCCGACAAACCGGTTGATTTCAACTATATCAGTCGATTTACGAAATGAATTTATTAAAAAGGCGAAACCCTTTTTTAATATTGAGAAATTCCCCTTTGACCCATCCGACTTAGACGACACACAAATAAAATTGCGCCATGAATTGAAAGCTGATCCCGGCGAACACAAAATCGGCGTATTCATCAAAGAGCAGCGTCAATTTTATATCCTTTGCCTCAAACCCGGAGTCATGGATACGATCTTTAAAAATGAAATCAAAAGGCCGTTGCGGGAACTTGATGTGATTATACTAACCCGGCTTATTTTTGTTAAAATTCTCGGATTTGATGACAACATGCTGGATAACGAAAAGCTAATCAATTTCACCAGCAAAGATGTTGATGCCGTCACTGCAATTACAACCGGCACCCATGATATGGCATTTATTTTAAACCCGACAACCAATGATCAGGTTAGACGGATTGCGGAAAAAGGGCTGATCATGCCCAGAAAATCAACCTACTATTTCCCGAAAGCGATATCCGGCCAGGTAATGAACTCATTAAATACATTACCGGAATAAGGAGATAAAACCATAGAAACCATCACGTCTTTAACGAAAATGACGGCCATGTCAAACCGATTTCGCAAAATGGGCAAACGCATCTCCTTTGTTCCGACCATGGGTTTTCTGCATGAGGGCCATCTGGCCCTGATGCGGGAAGGGCGACGGCTTGGCGACAAGCTTGTCCTCAGTATATTCGTCAATCCGACCCAGTTTGGACCCGGAGAAGATTTCAAAACCTACCCCCGTGATTTTAACAGGGACTGCGCACTGGCGGAAAAAGCCGGAGTGGATATTCTCTTTACGCCTGACGCCCGGGATCTTTATGTCAAAGGCTCTGAGACTTATCTCCACCAGGAAAAGCTTCCCGGACATCTCTGCGGCCTGTCCCGGCAGGGGCATTTTAACGGCGTGATGACAATTGTCGCAAAACTGTTCAATATTGTAGTCCCTCATTTTGCCGTTTTTGGTGAAAAAGATTTTCAGCAGCTGGCCGTCATAAGGAGAATGACAAAAGATTTAAACTTTGATATACAAATTGTGGGCCATCCCACGGTACGCGAACCGGACGGCCTGGCAATGAGTTCCCGGAATTCAAAACTAACCCCTGCCCAGCGTGATGCTGCGCTTTCGCTTATTACGTCTTTACGCAATGCCAGGAGAAGTGTAAAGAACAAACAAACCGATTCAAATCAATTGATTGATAAAGCGACCGAATTGATTCAATCATACCCGGAGACCAAAATAGATTATATCAAAATATGCGACCCTGAAACATTGGATGATGTTTCAAACATTGACCGGCCGGTATTAATGGCGCTGGCGGTCAAAGTCGGGAAAACCCGTTTGATTGACAATATGATTTTAACACCTGATTCTTAAATATTATTATAAAGGAGCAACCTATGACTCAAAAAAGCCTGCTTTTCACATCTGAATCCGTGACTGAAGGGCACCCGGATAAAGTGGCCGATGCAATCTCTGATGCGGTGCTTGACGCCATCATGGAACAGGATACAAAATGCCGCGTGGCCTGTGAAACACTGGTGACCACCGGTCTGGCGTTTGTAGCCGGTGAAATCACAACCGATTGTTATGTTGACATACCCCAGGTGGTCCGGGAAACCATACGGGACATCGGATACCACTCTTCCCAGATGGGATTTGACTGGCAGACCTGTTCGGTCATCACCAGCATTGACCACCAGTCAACGGATATTGCCCAGGGCGTTAATGTCGGAGAAGGATTATACAAAGACCAGGGGGCCGGGGATCAGGGCCTGATGTTCGGATTTGCGACCAATGAAACACCGGAACTCATGCCCATGCCGATTATGTTTGCCCATCAGTTAACCAAACGGCTGGCAACGGTCAGAAAAAACGGATCCCTTGATTTTTTAAGGCCTGACGGAAAATCACAGGTGACCGTTGAATACGATAATGGTACGCCGAAAAGGGTGGATACGGTTGTGGTGTCGGCCCAGCATAAAGCGGATATCACTTATGATGAAATACGTGAAGCGATCATTGAAGAAGTGATTAAAAAAATAATCCCCAAAGATATGGTTGACGGGGACACGCGGTATTTTATCAATCCGACCGGAAAATTTGAAATCGGCGGACCCATGGGAGACTGCGGTGTTACCGGCCGAAAAATCATCGTTGATACATACGGCGGACAGGGGAGTCACGGGGGCGGGTGTTTTTCCGGAAAAGACCCATCCAAGGTCGACCGGAGCGCATCCTATATGGGACGCCATATTGCAAAAAATCTGGTTGCTGCAGGACTGGCCAGCAAATGCGAACTCCAGGTTGCCTATGCCATCGGCGTTGCGGAACCGGTCTCTGTCATGGTAGACTTTATGGGAACCGGTAAGATTCCGGAAGCAAAAGCCATTGAAATTGTAAAAGACACATTTGACCTAAGGCCGGCCGTTATTATTGAATACCTTGATCTATTGCGCCCAATCTACCGAAAAACGTCATCTTACGGACACTTTGGAAGAACCGATCCGGATTTCACCTGGGAAAAAACAAATAAGGCGGATGAAATTAAAGCCAAAGCCGGCATTTAATCCA
>JAOZOL010000306.1 GCA_029933295.1 Desulfobacterales bacterium
TAGACCAACTATGAGTCTATATGTCACTAAATTATTGCTTATATTGAGAGGAAAGAAAATGAAAAAGATTTTAATGGTACTTGTTTTAGTTGCTTGGGCTGGGAGTGTAATGGCGTTGCCATGGGATAATTTGGGTTCGTCCTATACGGTGTCTAGTTCTATGGATTATTGGACTGTCACGGATCTTACTTCAAGTGTAGATGGCGATAGCATGTTCCAAATTCAGATGGAACAAGCAGCTTATGAAGGTGCTTTTGGTTTGTACACTATTAATGCAGCAGGTGAAGTTGATGCTAAATTCCAAATATTTGCTCCGTCTCAAAATCCATTTTCTCAAGCGAATGTAACTTTTCTTAATGATGGCGGTAACTGGAAAATAACAACATCTTATATTGATGATGAAAACAACGACAATGATGGCTGGCTGGATTTTTCAAGCAGCTTTGGTTTTTACTATGATGTAGACCGTAATTTTAATAGTGATGGTGGCGCATCTGGTTATGATTATACATTTTTTACCGACAATTCACTTAATACTGCTGAGGCAGGTGAAGAACATATCATGACGGCTTATGATGCAAATACTAATTGGTTATATGTCTATTTAGACGATCAGATTGGTAATGGAGATGGTGATTTCACTGATATGACTGTGTTTGTGAATGACATTGCTCCAGTTCCAGAACCAGCAACTCTACTTCTCCTTGGTTCCGGTCTTGTCGGTCTCGCTTTCTTGAAGCGTCGCAAGTCTTAAAACCTAAGTAGTCAATAGGTCACTATAAAAGGGTGGTGCTTCGTGCATCACCCTTTTTTTGTCTTTTTCAATTAGAAATTGATAATTTTACTTGTGTTTTTTTTCAGTTCTGCTAAAAATACTAGTTCACATTGAGATCAGTTTTTACTTATTTGTTGATTGTTTTTTTCATTAATATAAATACTTTCAGGAAGGTGGGGGTTATGCGCCGTTTTTTAATTTTATTCATTCTCTTGTTTGTTGTTTCTTGTGGTGGACAAAGCAAAGAAGAATTGCTGCAGGAAGGGAATCGACTTGCCGGTGAAGGTAATTATCGCGGTGCTGTGGTTCTGTATAAAAATGCCCTGGAAAAAGACGCTAACTACATTGATGCTCGGGTTGGGCTGGCAAAAGCTTATTTGAAATCGGGTAATTTTGACCGAGCTGAAAAAGAATTCCAGAAGGCATTGTTGCAAAATCCTTCTCACACTGATCTTTTGTTGCAATTGGCAACTGTTTATATCCAGAAAAAACAGCCCGAAAAAGCACTCCTTGAACTTGACAAATATCATGAAAATAATCCAGAAACGGTTGAGTCTTTGGTTCTCTATGGTCGTGCTCACGGGGCTTCGGGTGATATTGTCTCAGCGGAAAAACTTTTCAAAAAAGCTTTGCAGCTTGATCCTGCTTCTATTGAACCCCGTTTAAATTTAGCTAAAGTCTCTCTGCAGAAAAAGGATTTATCTCAAGCTAAGACCTATCTGGAAGCAGTTCTTTCGTTTGATAGCAAAAATATCGAGGCTTATTATCTTCTTGCCGGCGTTGAAACACAGCAGGGAGACCGAGAAGCCGCCCTTGCTGCCTATCAAAATATTGTAAAAATTGATTCCAAACAGTTACAGGCTTATTATATGTCTGGAATTTTGCAGATGGATCTGGGGGATCTTGATGCGGCACAAGGGTCTGTTGATAAAATTCTCAGTACATTTCCAAAGCGGCCGGAGGGTTCCCGGTTAAATGGGTTACTTCTTTACCGCCAGGGGAAATATGAGGACGCAAAAATTGCCCTGCAAAATTCTTTAAAAACCCAGCAGCATCTCCTCTCATATTTCTTTCTCGGGCTCAGTTATTATGGTTTGGAACAATACGAACTGGCTCTCAATCAATTCCAGAAAGCGCTCGATCTGAATCCTGGCTTTGAGCGTGCTCGAGTTCTGGTCGGGATGACTCTGCTTAAACAGAAGCGCCTTGATGACGCAATCATCTCTATCCAAAAAGTTTTACGCAGTAACCCGGATAACGCTTACGCCCACAATATTCTTGGCAGTGCTTATCTTGCCAATGGTCAATATGATAAGGGGATGGCTGAACTTGAGGCTGCGACCGAATTGGATCCAACTCTTGCTGATGCTTATATGAAGCGGGGTATTTTTCACCTGGCAAAAGGGCAGGGAACTGCGGGCGAGGCAGATCTGGTTAAGGCTGTTGCTGCGGCTCCAGAGGTGCTTAACAGCCGTTTGATGCTGGTGACTCATTATTTAAGGCAAAAGAACTATCCTGCCGCCATTAAACAACTTAAGGAAGGGATGAATGGTTCTCAGGCCGATGCTCTGTTAAACAATTATCTAGCTGCAGCCTATTTTTCACAGAAAAAACCGGTTGAGGCATTGGCAGCACTGGAAGAAGCTAAACAGGTCAATCCCGATTATCTGACCCCATACTTTAATATCGCGTCATACTATGCATCACAATCTGAGTATGATAAAGCCATTACTGAGTATCAACAGGTGGTTGCAAAAGATAGTAAAAATATTCGCGCGTTATTGGGGATTGCTGCACTCTATAATGTTCAGGGAAAAGAATCCGAACTGGATAAGATCTATGGACAAATCGAGGCAACCGGCTCTGAGCAGGGATTTGTTGTTGCTGCTCGCTATCAATTAAAAAAACAGAATATGGCTGAGGCTCTTGCAATTGTTGACCGAGGTCTGGAGGTTCATAAAGATTCTGTCCCGTTATTGGAGCTTAAAGGTGGTTTGCATTTACAAAAAAAGCAACTTAATGAAGCTGAAGCCGCCTATACCGTATTGTCTGGGATATCACCTGAACAGGGAAACAGTTTGTTGGTGCGTCTCTATTTATCTACCGGCCAGAAAGACAAAGCGGAACAGTTAATTGATGACTTGCTGAAATCTGCAGCCACTCAAGCCTATCCCTATCTTCTTTCCTCAGGGTTATTAAGGAGTCAGAATAACCTGGATGGAGCAACAAAAATTTTACAGCAGGGGATTGCAACGGTAGACAAACCGGTACGATTGCAAATGCAGTTAGGGCGTATTTACGAACAGAGTGGAAAATTGCAGCAGGCGGAGCAGTTGTATCATCGGATTACAACATCTTCTCCCCGTTTTTCACCTGCATATACGTCTCTCGGTTTCATCAATGAACGTAATGGAAATAAGGGTGAAGCCCTGAATTTCTATAAAAAAGCACTGAAATATGACCAGAAAAATATTCCCGCATTAAACAATCTGGCATACTTGCTGGCCGATAACTTTGGTGAAGCAAAAGATGCTCTCACCTATGCCATGAGCGCCTATCGTTTACAGCCTAATGATCCGCGGATTATGGATACCCTTGGCTATATCCTGGTTAAAAACAAGCGGGCAAAAGATGCCGTCAACCTTTTGCTTAAAGCCCACGAACTTTTACCCGATATCCCGGCTGTTACGTTGCATCTGGCACAAGCTAAAATTCA
>JAOZOL010000307.1 GCA_029933295.1 Desulfobacterales bacterium
AACAACATGCCGCTTCAATGATCCGTAGACGAATCAGCTATGGCCTTATAATTAAATCAAAAGATAAAGTCAACAAAAAAATAACTATTATCCAAAAATAAATTCATTCACCTCAAAAAAAGTGCTGAAATCAAAAAACTTTCGACATTCACCGGAAGAATTAACCCGGGAGGAAATATGAACAAATATCTCAAAAGATATCCTAATTGATCAGGTTAGTAATCACGGGGTATTGAAGTCAGTTACATAGTGCCTTTAATCTTCCGAAGGCAATACCAAACCACTTCCGCATAATCATACATAACCAACTATGCCCCAGAACAACCCAAATTGCTTTTAAATATCTGAGTTTCCTACGGCTCCGCAATGCTCCCTTGGAATAATATTCCGGCCAGTGGCTTTCGCTGAAGTCCGGAGCAATACCTTCCAATTCCTTTTCCCAGGCAGTATCGGGTTCATACCCGTAGGCAATCAGATCTTCACTGATTGATCCATGCTGATGCAATTGTCCTGCAATCCGGGGCAGATGGCGACGCCAATTGCCAATATTCACCATCGACAGCGGCCGCACGTCCCCCAAAGCTTTCCGAGCCTGCTCAGCAGGATAGGCTCTTTCATGATAGAGGCTAAACGGAATACGTTTTTTCAAAAAAGGCATTTTACTCATCAAATCAGTCTGCACCATGTCAGGCTTCATTATCAGGTCTTCATACCTGACGGTTATAAACCGTGGGTGATTCCGCAAGCTGTCCCCATAAGGGGTATAAGTCTGCCAGAATTTAAGACTCGCCCAATATCGGTCAGGATCGGCACCATGTTTACTGACAATCATATCCCGGGGATCACGGAGCATGTAGATCACATATAAATTTTTCATCAAATGCAACACTGGCTTGATAATCAGAACATCTATGGGAATTTTGGTCAGGAAAATATCAGCAGGCCGGTCAGGCAAGGTAGTAATGTGTCTTTCACGCTCCATAAATAAATCAATCTCAAAACAGGCTATCATCATTTCAGCAATAAGAGTTGTACCTGAACGTGGACCACAACCGACTACGTGTATTCTTTTCATCACTCAGCACCCATAATCATGGTAAATAGGAATAAATTGCTGCCGCTCTTATCCGACGTAGCTTTTCCATTTTAGGATCAAGGACTATCCTTCCAGTACCCGTTGTTTTATTAACATCCAGCAGGACAACTCTTCCATCATGGATTACATAATCAAATTTGCCGTAGTCAAATTGAAGCCTTTCGCACTGTTCAATAATTTCAGGATGCGGTTCAACAAACTCCATACTCTGGTAGGTTTTACTGTTCACAATCGGCTGGTTTGATTTCAAGCGAATACAGGTCCCCCGGCTACCGAGAAAATGATAGCAGCGCACAAAATAACAATCATTCTCCATTTCAGGTAGAAATTTTTCTACCACAAAGTGGTCGCTGTTAAAATATTTATGGGGGATATCATTCCGGTGGTCATAAATGATGTAATCTGTAGGTTTATTGAAACGTAATGGCCTAATATATTTTTTTACGAATGGAAAAACCCCCCAACTGGCAAACTTCCTTTCGGCACTACCGGCACAGTTCAAGTTTGATTTCACAATCACTTTACCATCATACGCGTCATTTTTTTTCACTATATTCCGGCTAAAAAATGATTTCCTAATATCCTTCACCTTGCCATTGAGAACAACCGGGTAGCGGTGAGCAAATTCCAAATATTCATCCAGCACAACTGAAAGATCAACATGAATGATGGCAAGGTCTGCAGGAATAAACTTCTTTACTCCAAAAACATAAAACACATCTAGTCCATCCTGGCGCCAGATATCAGCCAAAAGACTGATAGCATATTTTTCAGGATTCCTCCTACCGGCATTCTCATGACATAATATGGCAATTTTCTTTTTCAACATACAACCTTATGTTCCTCAAAAAAGTTCAAAATATTCCTGCTGTTCCCAATCAGTAACATGGGACAGGAAACGGGAAACTTCAAATTCCTTAACTGTCAGGATATAATCAACAAACCGCTGTCCAAAATCCTGACGAAACAGTTCTGACCCCCGCAATGCAGAAATAGCTTCCATCAGGCTCCTGGGAAGCTTTTGCACCTCATCCTCATATGGGGTATTTGAAGTGGGTGGCGGAACTGATTGTTTCCTGACACCATCCATACCTGCAACAATTTGTGATGCCATATAAAGATAGGGATTGGCAGCCGGCTCTCCCACCCGGTTTTCGATCCTGGTCCCAGGATCACCATTGCCGCCAATGACACGAATCATCACTCCGCGATTATCAAAGCCCCAATTGGCCCGATCAGGTGCCAGAGAATAAGGCGCATAACGTTTGTAACCGTTGATGGTCGGGGTTGAAAAAAGTGACGATGCGCACGCATGTTCCAGCAGCCCGGCAACAAAATACCTACCTGTCGCAGAGAGAACCTTCTCATTCTCATCCGGAACAAAAACATTTTTTTCGGTCCGCCGGTCATAAAGTGTTTGATGCAAATGCCACCCATTGGCAAACATGTTGGGAAGTTTAGGACGGCACATAAACGTTGCATGATAGCCATGGCGACGACATATCTGTTTCACGACATTGCGAAAAATAACCATTGAGTCAGCAGCTTTCAGCCCCATAGCCGGAGGAAATGTTATTTCACACTGTCCGGGCCCAAACTCTACCTCCATGGTCCGGGGCAGCAAACCAATTTTTTTGAGGTTTTTACGAATAATTCCAAGAACCGGATCAAGTTCATCCATACGGATTTCCGTATAAACCTGATATCCGTGTGCCAGCAAACTTACTTCCGGCGCCATTGCCGGCTGACCGGATTGTTCCGGTTTCAGATGGGGGTCTTCAAGTTTAAAAATATTGAATTCAACCTCCAGTCCTGCAACATAGTCAAAACCCTCATCCGCCAGTTTTCCCAGTGTCTGTTTCAAGAGCTGGCGGGTTGAAAATGGCACGGGAGTGCCATTGGAAAAGAACATATCACAGAGCATCCAACCGGTTTCAGGAGCCCAGGGCAGAGAACAAAAGGTAGTGGGATCCGGAACTATCAGAAAATTTCCACCGCCGGCCATTTCCTGCATAGACATTCCCGCACCGGCTGCAAAAACAGGATAAACGGCTCTATGAGATGTATCTTTGACCAGCAATCCTATGGGAATAGAACAACCATTGTGCATCACACTTTCCAGCACATCCACAAAAATAGTTTTCCCCCTTAAAATGCCATGCTGGTCGGCAAAAGACAGGCGAATAACTTCCAGTTTTTTTTCTTTGGCTTTTCCTACAACTTCCAAAGCAGCATCTTGTTGTTCCTGATTCCATAGGTTATAATGTTCAATAAAATTGGCACATCCCATATTATTTCCATATGCTCCCATTTTAAACCCCTAAAAGGTGTTGTCAAGATAGGGTGAAAACTCAATAAAAACATTTACTTAATGCAGAAAAGCCTCTAT
>JAOZOL010000308.1:0-1962 GCA_029933295.1 Desulfobacterales bacterium
GCAAACGCACTTTTTGAGTCATACAAAAATTTGTAATCTATTGTCTCATGAAGTTTTTTTGAACTGGCAATCCATGGATTTACCATCATCCGCATGGACGGAGATGGGAATTGGGTAACAAATGACAGCCGTAAAAACCAGGCCAGGTTATTTAACGGATAAAGAATCGGCCAGGGAATGGGGATTCGAATGTTTCCCAGCATTTTAATCATTTCGGGAAACGTCATTGTCCCTTCTCCGGTCACATTAAATGCACCGGCAACACGCTTTTCCAGCAGCAAAACCATGGTATTTATCAAATCATCCTCATGCACAAACTGCCATGGAAGTGTTTTTGCCGGCATCATCACCAGTTTTTTTTGCAGATGTTGTGCCATGGGATTGGTAAACCCGGGGCCGACCACAAAACAGGGGCGCACGATGGTCATCGCGATCTCAGAATGATCTGTAATAAATTTCTGCATGATCGCTTCGATTTCTTTTTTGTTTTTTGCATAGGTAAAATCATCATTTCCCCGCAACGGGCTTTCTTCAGTCAATGGTTCATCATTATCCGCATAGAATCCATAGGCAGTGGTGGAGCTGGTATACAGGATCTGTTTAATGCCAAATTTTACCGATGCGTCAAGAACATTTCGGGTACCGCCTTTATTGATGTCTTCCATCATCCCCTTGTCATGGATCGGAGGAAGCACATACGCGGTATGAACAATTGTGTCAATACTTTGAGATTCAAAAATATCATCCATTGAATGCCGGATATCCCGAATTTCAAATTTATACTTGGAATGTGTAAATGCCGGTTCATTGATATCAGTTCCCACCACCGTATCAACCCAGTCTTTTTTACAAAGGCTTTTAACAATTTTTCCGCCGATATACCCGGCAGCGCCGGTGACGAGTATATTCATATAATAAATCCCTTTATTGATTAATGCCGAATCCTTGGCATGGCCAGCAATTTTACGACAAACCGTATAGTAAACGGCAGCAACCAGCATTGCAAAGCCATCAGACGGGTAAATCCTATTTTCCAGTGAAGTTTATTTTTATGCGCAGCCTTCCAGACTGTTTTGGCAATTTTCCCCGTATTTGTCTGACCGCCAATAACCCTCAATATTTTCAGACTTTTTGAGTTCTCCCCGCCCTTAAGCATCGGTGTTTTAACATACGGGGGTTTGATATCACAGACGTTTATGCCATAGGGCTCCAATTCGATATCCAGGGCTTCCGTCATTGCGGATAATGCATGTTTGGTGGATGCATAAACAGCGAGCTCAGGGGCACCGTACATTGATGAAATAGATGACATATTGATAATTCGGGCGTCGGTTGTTTTTTTAAGATATGGCAGACAATAATAAATACAATTCAAACATCCTTTAAAATTTACATCAACTATTTGAAGGTGGCGCTTTAATGGAATATTTTCATAGAGTCCAAATTCCAAAATCCCCGCGTTATTGAGTAAAATATTTAAGCTGCCTGCGGTTTTTTCCGCAAACGCATGAACCCCCTTTTGAACACTTTCAGGGTCCGTCACATCCATGACTCCGGAAAAACATTTGTCTCTGCCGATTTCCGATTCAAGGTTTCTCAATCCTGCCTCATTGACATCAAAAATCCCCACAAACCAGTCTTTTTTTGCAAAAAACAATGCGGTTTCCCGCCCAATACCAGAGGCCGCACCGGTGATCAGAATCGATTTCTCGTTCATCCTTTAAACTCCCTTTTCAGATGTCATCAGAAATTCAATGTAGAGAATTGCAAACACCAGATCCACAATTCCCGGCACGATCAGTATCCAGTGAACCTGCCCGGTAGCACCTGCCCAGGTCAACCCGATAAATACGATCAACTTGCCGAGAATACCCATCTTCACAATCTCATAATTTTTTGTTAAATCCCTTGATACCCGGTAATAGCCAAGACCGAAAACAAACGCCAATCCCAGAAATAACA
>JAOZOL010000308.1:2062-3485 GCA_029933295.1 Desulfobacterales bacterium
TAACAAAAAAACAGCACAAACATTTCAAATCACTTCAAACTTTTTCCAGAATATGAATACACATGGCTGCCTCTTCCACGCCGATATTACCGCCGCCATTTTCAGCCAAGCCCAGCCGGGCGCCTTCCACCTGCCGATTTCCGGCATCTCCCCTTAACTGAAGGCCAAGTTCATAGATCTGGGCCAGACCGGAAGCACCGATGGGATGACCACGGCACTCCAAACCGCCGCTGGTATTTACCGGCTGTTTGCCGCCCAGTTTGGTGGCCCCGGTTTCCGCATAGGGCCCACCTCCGCCCATGGGGCAAAACCCCATGGCTTCGGTCTGATGAAGCTCTCCATATGCCGTGGCATCGTGCAGCTCCGCCAGGCTGATATCAGAAGGCCCGACACCGGCCATATCATAGGCCTGTTTAACCAGGCGTTCACCAATATCCTCGCCGTCAAAATCCCTGTCTGCACCGGAACCATGAACAGATGCCCGTATTTTAACCGGCCGGGCATTTGTCAATTTTTTAAGATAGCTTTCCGAACAAACAATGGCGGCCGCCGCGCCGTCCCCTACCGGCGCGCACATGGCACGGGTTAATGGATAGGCAATCGGCTTATCCGCCATCACATCGTCCACACTCATATCTATCTGATACTGTGCCATGGGATTGAGTGATCCATGAAAATGGTTCTTTGCACAAATCGTTGCCAGTTGATGCTGGGTGGAACCGAATTTATTCATATGCCATCTGGCCCCCATGGCATAGGCGTCCATAAAAATACTGCGGCCCTCACCCGGCGGGGTCTGGCCTTCGGGAACGTCCACCTGAAACAATTCATTGGCCTTTTCCATCATTTTAAGCTGATCACCAAAATTTTCCACATCCATACAGGTGGCATAGGCTGATAAAGATTTCATTTTATCCGGATCTGTAATTTTTTCAGATCCCACAGCCAGGGCCACATCATACATCCCGGCGCGAACACCGGTATATGCCAGATGAAGCGCGGTGGATGCACCGGCACAGGCATTTTCTACATTAGTGACCGGTATGGCACCGATTCCCATGGACCTTAATACCACCTGCCCCCTTATAGAATGCTGGTTGGAAAACATTCCCCAAAACGTGTTCGCAAAAAATGCCGCCTGCAACGCTTCTTTTCCCAGCCCGGCATCTTCCAATGACTGATAAATTACTTCATGGGCCATGCCCCGCACATCCTTGTCCGGATATTTGTTAAACCGGATCATCGATAATCCTATAATGTAGACATCTGACATTATTGCTCCTTTAATGGTAAGATAAATTACGCAGGTTGGATTAGCAAAGCGTAATCCGACAACTGCCTGATCACTGTCACCATTGTCGGATTACGGCCTGCGGCCTAATCCGACCTACGATGTTCCCTGTTATTACCTGAATTTTGCATG
>JAOZOL010000309.1 GCA_029933295.1 Desulfobacterales bacterium
TCAAAAGGATCGGACGACTTGGGGATGTATTAAATGTTTAATCTGCCTGCCATGTCCAAACGCCTATTATTAATCATTTTTTTAACCATCTATTTGGTTTCCGGTGTGACGGTCATTAAAAAGACCATGGAAGATCGTAGCGCATTTGTGCGCTGGGCCCAGCATACTGAGATGATTAAACACGGAAAAACCATTTATGGCGAGGAAGGCAAGAAGTATCCGAATCTTCCCTTTATGCTGATGATTCTTATGCCTTTTTACGAAATGGGCCCTGTCGTCGGATCGCTTGCATGGCTAACATTTAAATTTTCAATAATATTATTTATATTCTGGTCCACGGTTAAAGTTGCCCGGGATAATGGCCCGCCCCTGCCTGAATGGGCATTACCGATACTGCTTTTGTTGAGCGTGCGGGTATTTATCAGTGATTTAACGCATGGAAATGTGAACCTGGTAATCGGGGGGCTTATTGTTGGCGCAATGCTGTGTTCGTTCAACAAAAAAGATTTCCTGGCCGGTCTGGCCATCGGCCTGGCCACTGTTCTTAAAGTAACGCCGGCTCTTTTTATTCCCTATTTCTTATACAAACGAAAATGGTTGAGCGTGGCGGGTTCCATTGCTGGTATCATTCTGTTTTGCTGGATTGTTCCGGGGCTTATTTTAGGATTTGATTACAATAACCAGTTGGTAACAGAATGGTACAAGCAGATGATCCTTCCGTTTTTAACCGGAATGCCGGTTGAATATATGCAAACACAGCATCTGAATCAATCGTTTACCGGCCTTTTTTACAGATTTTTATCAGATAGTGTTGCCATAATTGCAGATGTTAAAAGAGGATACGGCGAGCTGAGAATTAATTTTATGTCCCTTGATCAGCATACGGTTTCTTTAATCGTTAAAATCGTTTCCCTTGCCACTGTTGGATGCCTGGCCTGGTTTTGCCGGACACCTTATAAAAATCATAAACATTTAGGGAACCTGGGAGAGTTTGCCATGGTGTTTTTGGTGATGCTGTTTCTGTCGGAGCGCTCCTGGAAGCATCACTACATTTTATTGATTTTTGCCCATGGTTTCCTGCTTTATTATCTGCTGGTCATAAAACCATCAGGGTGGCGTAAATGGGTGCCCCTGACTTTTTTGGTGGTTGCCGTCTTTCTTCATACCTTTTCCGGCAATTTGTTTTTTGGCCATCATGGGAGCGATGTTTTGGAGGCTTATGGGGCTTATATCCTTGGCGCACTTTCACTTTTTATGGGCTGCGCCGCTGTTTTAACCGCCCTGCGCCTTGACCACTGGCCGGATCGATATGGTAGAATAAAAGATGATTAAGAATAATGCTTAAAAATTTTTTGAAAAAATATGACGGTGAAAATGGATTAATTCTTACCCTTTGTATCTCCGCTGCTTTTAAAATCTTGTTGCTGCTGTTTAATAAACCATTCAACACTGACGGTGTACTTTATATCTCAGCCGCACAATGTTTTGCTTCCGGGCATTTCATGGATGCTTTGGCGCTGTTTCCCATGCCGTTATATTCTTTGCTGATAGCATCTGTTCATTTTTTTATTCCCAACTGGGAACTTGCCGCCAAGCTTATTTCCATAGCCAGCATGATTTTGGCGACCATCCCCCTGTATTTTTTGACCAATGAACTTTTTAACCGCAGGGTCGCTTTCTGGGCCTGCCTTGCGTTTGCTGTCTCGCCCTTACCTAGTGACTGGGCTGTTGATGTGGTTCGCGGCCCTGTTTTTGTTTTTTTTGTATTATGGACCGTTTATTTTGCACAAAATGCCGTTGTATCAAAAAGACCCGTCTTTTTCTTTTTAACAGCACTTTTTTCCTGCGTTTCCCTTCTCTTAAGAATAGAGGGGGTCATCCTCATACCATTTTTCTTTTTTTTTACAATGTGTTTAATGCTAAAAAAAGGGGAAGAAAAAAGACCTTTAATTAAAGGTCTTTTAATCTGGATGGTTTTGCTTACAATTTTTGCAGGTATCTGCTTTTGGATAACGAGCATGAGCGGAGCCCCATTCAACCGGTTTGATGAGGTGACAAAAAAAACCGAAAATATTTTGGAATTGAATTTTGTTGATAATTATCGCCTGATTTATAATCAGCTTAAAGATATGGAAAAGATATCTCCGTTTCCGTATCAGAGACAGAATTTTGCTGAAATAGCCCGGCATTTCATGCCGGTAATTTATTTATTCGGGCTGTTGCAAATTTTTGTAAAAGTTTTGTTTCCGTTTTTTCTCATCCCGCTTTTCCTGGCACGTAAGCACCCTCTTGAACGAAGACAGATGGTTGTGCTGGCACTGATCTGTTTTTACCTTCTGGTGCTCTATTTGACATTTATCAGTAGAGATTTTATGCAAAGGAGATTCTTGTTTGCACCCGTATCGCTGGCATATCCCTGGGTTGGACTGGGGCTGGAAAGAATATTTAGCCGTTTAAGATCTTCTTTACTGCCCAAGGTCTATTTTGTTATTTTTTTGGCTGTTTTTGTGTTGTCTCCTGTTTTTAACTGTGTCTATTCGGTTGCTATGACAGATAATGTGTTACGTAAATCAGGCCAATGGATGGCGTCAAATGTAATGCTGACCAAGACAAAAATAATAACCAACGATGCCAGGGCGCCATTTTTTGCAGGCATGAAAAGAGATGAGTATCTTATCTATAAAAATAAAACTGATAAATATAATTTTTCCGTTCTGGAAAAATTTGCTTTGAAAAAACAGGTGGACACCCTTTTTCTCAAGGTTCCGAGAAAAAAAAGTGCATCGTTAAATCAAATTTTATATTATAAACAAATAAAAAAATTTACCGGCAAAAGCAGAAATGTCTATATTTACTGCTCTCCGGCTTTATGTAAAAATACAATATTTTAATGCGAAAATTCAATCATGTGATTCTTGATCGTGATGGGGTGCTCAACCAGGAGGCTCCCAGCGGGTTTGTTGAAAAATTCAATCAATGGATCTGGCTCCCTGATGTGCTGGATGCCTTGTCGGTTCTGGCCGAAGCAGGCATCTGCCTTTCTATTGCAACCAATCAAAGTTGTGTGGGCCGAGGTATTATCGATGCGCTGACGCTTGATCAGATTCACAATAGAATGCAACAGGATGCTGCTCAGCGGGGCATCCAATTTGCCGGTATCTATTTTTGTCCACATGCACCGGATGCTGGATGCCTTTGTCGTAAACCGATGCCGGGTCTTCTCGAACTGGCAATTCAAAAATGCGGATTGCCTCATGACCAAACCGTTTTTATTGGGGATGCAGAAAGCGACTTGCAAGCCGGCCGATCTGCCGGCATCACATCATGGCTGGTTCGCACCGGAAAAGGAATGGATACCGAAGCGGCTCTGAAAAAAGGGTTAATAAAAAATTTAAACCCAAAAGAGGTCATGGTATTTAATAATTTAAATGATGCCTGCAAAGCAATTTTATCAGACAGTGGAATTGGTGTCAC
>JAOZOL010000310.1:0-2261 GCA_029933295.1 Desulfobacterales bacterium
CCAGACCAGACCAGAATATCAAGAAATTATTATCGTGCGGCGACTCAAATCTTGAATTGTGAATTATAATATATAACTGAATTGATTCACAATTAATTCTTTGACGCCATATTTTCTTTATGCGGCAAACTTCTTTTTTTTACCATACCCTTTGCGGTGTGATTTTTTTGCTTTCTTCTTGTGGGGAAAATCCTGCTGGGGATGCGGCTCTTTTGTGGTTATTTCAACCTTGACGGTTTTGTTATTGTATTCCACGCCTTTAAAACCGGAAAGAATACCAGGGGCAAAAGCGCTGTCTGCTTCAAAAAAAGAAAACGTTTTCATCAAATCGATATTGCCGATATCAATATTTCTGTTACGGGAGCATCGCTTGATCAGACCGATTATGTCACGCAGGGTAAGACCGTCCTTAAAACCAAGATTGATATAAAACCGGGAATACATATGTTCGGCACCCCGATGACCGGTGTGGCCTTTTCCGGCCCGGGTTGCGACCTGGTCTCCGGTTTTATTTCTGGGGCCTTTTTTATATGGGGATTTTTTCCGTGTGTCTGTTCGGACATCTTTTTTTTCAGGCGCATTCAAATCCTTGCGATCTTTATAGTAGTCCAGAAACCGGTTAAATTCCAGCGACACGAAAGATTTTATTAAGTCTTCGCGATTAAGGTATTCCAGTTTTTCATAAACGATCGGCAAAAATTTATCGATCTCCTTATAGTCCACTTCAATTTTCTGAAGTTTATCCACCAGGCTGATCACCTGTTTTTCACAAATGCTTTTCCCGCCGGGAACCGGTTCGATTTTAAATTTTTTAAGCAGTTTTGATTCAATTCTTTTTATCTTATATTTTTCTTTTAAATTAACGATGACGATGGACGTCCCCTTTTTCCCTGCCCGGCCGGTCCGGCCGCTGCGATGGGTATATGTATCATTGTCATCCGGCAGGTTGTAGTTGATAATATGTGAAATATCCTTCACATCAAGCCCCCTGGCCGCCACATCGGTTGCCACCAGGACCTGAAGATTTTTAATACGGAATTTATGCATGATATGTTCACGCTGGGCCTGGGACAGCTCGCCGTGAAGGGCGTCGGCATTATAACCGTCCTTGATCAGTTTTTCTGCAATATCCCGGGTTTCCAGACGGGTCCGGCAAAAAATAATGCCGTAGATATCCGGATGATAGTCAACGATTCGCTTTAAGGCAAGATACCGGTCTTTTGAACGGACAGTATAACAGATATGGTCAACATTTTCTGCACCCGCGTTTTTATGGCCGATGGTGATTTCAATGGGGGCGCGCATATAGTTTTTCGAGATCCGTTTAACGCCGGCAGGCATGGTGGCGGAAAAAAGCAGCGTCCGTTTTGAATCCGGGGTTTGGCCTAAAATGGCGTCCAGCTCCTCCTTAAAGCCCATGGTCAGCATTTCATCGGATTCATCTAAAATAACGGTTTGAAGACCGGAAAGATCGATTTGTTTTCGCTTGTTTAACAAATCATTCATTCTGCCTGGTGTGGCAACAATGATCTGGGCCTTTTTTTTAAGCGCCCGGATCTGCCGCCCCATGTCGGCCCCGCCATAGATGGCAACAATATTCAGGTTCTTCAAATATTTAGAAAAATCTTTCATGTCGGCGGTGATTTGCTGGCAAAGTTCCCTGGTCGGGGCAAGAATCAGGGCCTGGGGTTTCGCGTTAGCCGGGTCTGCCATCTGAACGATGGGAAGGCCAAACGCAGCGGTTTTGCCGGTACCTGTTTGTGCCAGTCCGATCAGGTCGTCTTTTGTATTCAGCAATGCCGGAATGACCTTTTCCTGAATCGGCATGGGATTTTCAAAACCAAGCGCCCGGACCGCTTTTAACACGTCGGGCATAATCCCGATTTCTTCAAACGTTATCATCTGATTTCCTTTTTATTTTGATTTCAATCTGATTGGATACAAAAATTTAACAGCATTTTATCACTGATACCGTAACGGCAGGTTGGAGTTTGCTAAAATGATATTGCTTTTGTATTATTACCGCCCCTTGTCATGTTATACTTTTATTGATTATAGCTATCTTCATAGCCATAATCAAGAATAAGAAAATTTAATATTTAAGAATAAAAATCAGGGACTTCGGCTTTGATTCTATATCCCATTAAAACATATGATCCGGTGCTATATTCGACTGACACCATGAGCCATATAGCGCCGGGTCTTCCTGAAGATGTTAAACCCCTTTCCTTTCTGCTCCCTTTCGATAGAACAGCGCCAAT
>JAOZOL010000310.1:2361-3465 GCA_029933295.1 Desulfobacterales bacterium
TGCGCTAACAGGTTGCGTTTTGATTAAAAACAGGGTATAAAGATTCAGGTATTAAGTGAGTATTTTTTTCATGGCCTGACAACTGCCGTCTGTTTGTAAACGATTACGAAAAGCGGATATTATTTAAAAAGGCCGGTATGAAAACCTCATCATAAAAAAAGAGTTCAATTATGGCACATCATCCTGAAATTAAGCAATTTATATTGGAAAATGCCGCATTATTCTGGTGGGTGGCACCCGATGAAAAGAAAAACATCAGTATTAATGCGCTGGTGGAAGCGGTATTGAATTATGGGAATGAAAAAAGTATTAAAAAACTTTTTGAGTTAATCGGCATAAAAAAAGTCGCAGCCATATTTGACAAGCAAATATCAGGCAAACGGTCCAACTATCATTTACGAACAAAACATTTTTTTCAGCTGTATTTTAAAAAACATGCGCAATGACATTCTAACAGATGAGCAGCAACAGCTTCTGCCACTGATTGGCTTGTTTTCAAAAGAGTATTATCTGGTGGGCGGAACGGCGATTGCTCTGTATATCGGGCACCGCAGGTCCGTTGACTTTGACCTGTTCACGCCTGGCGAGATCAACCGTAACAATATCAGAAATACCCTTGAAAAAAACGGGTTAACCATTGACACAGTCCTGTATGAAGCATTCGATCAATTGCATATTGTCATCCATTCCGTAAAGGTCACTTTTTTTCATTTTTCCCACGAGATACTGCATCCAACGTATTTTGACGGCATTATCCAAATACCTGAATTGCTCGATCTGGCGGCAATGAAAAGTTATGCTCTGGGTGGCCGTGCCAAATGGAAAGATTACGTTGATTTATATTTTATTTTTAAAAAATATTATGCGTTAAGCGATGTATCCGCCAGGGCGGCCCAACTCTTTGGCACCTATTTTAATGAAAAACTTTTTCGCGAACAGCTTTGTTTTTTTGATGATATTGATTACAGCGAACGCGTTGATTACATAGGAAAAGCGGTTGAAGATGATAAAATCAAAGCCTTTTTAGTCTCCGTTGCCACAACGCCGTTTATTTGATGACGCGATGTCACTTCACTGTTCCGGATTAAGGGAACTTCCAAACAA
>JAOZOL010000311.1 GCA_029933295.1 Desulfobacterales bacterium
ACACATATCGCAGGAACCCGGTTCTATTTTTGGCAAATGCCTTTGTGGGCATATTACGCAAAAGCCAGTAGGGGATAACGGTTTTTATCAGTTTGCCACGATCAGACCATGAAACGGGATGGGGGGTGGTTTTACGCTTGTCGATCCACAAGAGCTCTTCACACATGAACACCCCGGCAAGTTCCGGCTGGATAATGGCGGATTTGCGCCTGGTTCCCACATTGCCAACAATCCATTCATCCGGCCAGATTTTTATTGATTTATGTGTCAGCAGATACCGAAGCGCTTTTGCCTTGCGGACCACCATGGGCTCTTTTTTGTTGTCATGTTTTTTAAAAAATTCAGTGATGAGCAGCGCCCGTTCCGGGCAGAGATATACCGGCTCCGACATCAGCGTTTCTTTGATGCGGTAAAACCGTTCCGGTGCTTTTTCCGCAAATTTTACTGCAGACTGTTGGGGCATGTTGCGCCCTCCTTATAAACCCTTACTTTCGTTTTAAGAGATTTTTCGCGGTGCTGATTTCCACATATGAAGCACCAAAGCCTGATCCGAAGTTTCCGGCCAAAACCGTAATCAGCGTGTTTTCATCAAAACGTTTTTCCTCAATCAAGCGGGTTAACGCAGTATGAAGAAATTCATGTGACGTTAAATCCGGTTTCATATAATTTGCACTCACGCCATAGGATAATGCAAGCTCCCGCATGACCCGTCTGTCGTAGCACTGGGCATAGATCGGGCTTTCGCCTCGATATGCCGCAAGACTCCGGATAGTTTTGCCGCTGATGGAATCTGCGATAAGGGCTTTGGTGTTAAGCCTCATGGAAGCCTTTACAGCAGCCTTGGAAAGATAGCCGGTTACATCATTTTCACTTTCATAAGACGTATCAATAAACGAGGAAAGACTTGTTTCAATCTCTTTGGCAATTTTAGCCATCATTTTTACGGATTCAAGCGGATATTTTCCATAAGCGGTCTCACCTGAAAGCATCACCGCATCCGTATGATCAAGGCACGCATTTGCCACATCAGAAACCTCGGCGCGGGTCGGCCTGGGTGAATGCACCATCGATTGCAGCATTTGGGTGGCAATGATGACCGGTTTTCTTCGCTCAATGCATTTGCCGACCAGATTTTTTTGAATAATCGGAATTTTTTCCGCCGGGATTTCAATGGCCAGATCCCCCCTGGCAACCATGACACCGTAAGCGTGATCAAGGATTTCATCAATATTATCAACGCCCTCCCGGTTTTCAATTTTTGCAATGATTTTAACCGGACTTTTTTTCAAATCAAGAATCGCCTGAATGGCAAGGATGTCCGCCTTATTTCTTACAAAGGAATGGGCGATAAAATCTATATCCTCTTCAACAGCCAGCGCAACAAAGGATTTATCTTTTTCACTTAAGGAGGGCAGGTTTTTTATTTTTATATTCGGGAGATTAACGCTTTTTCTGCCCTTGATATAACCGTCATTTTTCACTTCACATTTCAAGGCATCTTTGTTTTTATCAAGTACGCAAAGCTCTATGTCGCCGTCATCAATTAATATTCTATCCCCTGGTTTCAAATCATTCACAAACCCGTCATAGGTGACACAGAGACATTTTGGGGTGCTTAATGTATTTTTATCGCCGCGAACTGCAATAATATCTCCATTTTTAACCGGTATCTCTTCTTTTACCTCGGTTGTTCTGATCTCGGGTCCCTTTGTGTCAATCATGATGGCAATGCGATCTGATACCGCCCGTACATTATGGATTACATCTAATGCCTGTTCAGGTGTCTGATGGGCTGTGTTCATTCTCACAACATCCATGCCGGCCTGATGGAGAGCTTTGAGAAAATCAACATCGCACATATTATTTGCGATGGTTGCAATTATTTTCGTTTTTTTCATATCCTGCCATCCTGTGTTAGATTATTATTTAATCTAAAAAAATCATAATGCCTCTTTTTCAAAAGATAAATGTTATTGTAATCTGATTGGCCATTTGGCTCAAGTGATTTTTAGTTTGGCGCACGTCTTGACACATGAAAAAGATTATCGGTATACTTAAAAACTTTACAATAAACCGTCTTAGGGTTAGCAGCAGGATAACGATTATATGAAAACATCGGTATATATGTTTTTTATCAGTGGGCTCACCGTTCTTTTTTTTATCTGCTCTGTTCCTTCGGCATTCGGCTTAAAAACCGTTTCAAAAAATCCATACCTGGGTGCCATCGTCATGGATGCGGCAACCGGCAAGGTGCTTGTTGAAGATCATGCTGATATCAAAGGATATCCGGCAAGCATGGTCAAGCTGATGAATTTGCTGATTATTCTTGAAGCGGTGGAGGCAGGGCATATATCACTTGCAGATAAAGTCACGGTATCGGCCAGGGTGTCAAAAATTGGCGGTTCCCAGGTTTATTTAAAAGAAAAAGAGGTCTTTTCCGTTGACGAACTGCTCTATGCCATGATTGTTCAGTCCGCAAATGATGCGGCTCTTGCCCTGGCGCTTCATTATACCGGCAGCATGGAAGTCTTTGTGGATCTGATGAATAAAAAAGCCAAAGCAATCGGCATGAAAAATACGGTTTTTCATTCCGTGCACGGGCTGCCGCCTTCAAAAAATCAGTTTCCGGATGTATCCACGCCCAGAGACATGGCAAAACTCTGTCGTGAACTTTTAAAACATCCCGAAGCACTCAAATACACGTCAACAAAAATCCGTAAATTTCGGCCGGATGCAAAGGAGCCGTTTATCATGCGGGCACACAATCACCTGCTGAAAGATTTTGACGGATGTGACGGCTTTAAAACAGGATATTTCAGGGCCGGCGGCTTTTCCATTGCAGCAACAGCAAAAAAAAGCGGCGCCCGGGCCATTGCAGTTGTTTTTGGGAGTGTCAGCAGTAAAATCCGTGATAAAAATGCAAGAATTCTGCTTTCAAAAGGTCTGATGGAGATTTTGACAAACCCGCCGCCACCTGCTGTCAAAATTGCTAAAAAAAATGAAAAGATAACCGAAACCGAATATATTCGGATTCCCAAACGAACATTCAAAATCGTTGTTACGTTGAATGTTGCAGTGATTATGTTGCTTTTTGCGGTCGTGCTTTTTCAGAGAAAAAAAAGAAAGCGGTATTAAAAATGATGGCGTCGTAAGAAGCTTTTCATGGTAATGAATTACCACTGTATGAAAAAAATAACTTATCAATCATTTCAAACGATTACAAATGAGTTATTTGGGAGCTTTTCATGGTAATGTCTGCGGGTCTTCCTGTTTTCCTGAAATCACCATACGTTTGGCGTTCGCCGCATCAACCAGGTGTACACACAGCAGCAGTTGCCCCCCCGGAAAGCGGTTACAAATTTTTTATTGTCCATAATTAATATCGGTGTTATAGGTATTTTTTTAAAATTTGTACCTGAATTTTGCACGAGTCGGAGGCTTCCATATGCAAGGCATTTAA
>JAOZOL010000312.1 GCA_029933295.1 Desulfobacterales bacterium
ATGTCAATATGTCACGTTTTTAAAAAAGCTGATTTTAAAAAATACATCTTGACTTCAGATTTAAGCATCATGCATGTTTGATAGATTATCATATTGGTTCGAACACATAGATTCAGTTTTATTGAAAGGGGGTCCGGGTTGTGAAACGTATCGGTCTCTATGTCAAACAGGATGAGGAAGCGATCAGAAAAGCAGATGAGTTTGAAGAATGGCTTTGTTCAAAAAATGTTAAAGTGATTCGAAAGCTCTCATATTTGCCGCAAATCAACGGTAATAATAAAAAAAAAGTAAAAGAATCCGCACCCAAAGACTTGTTTTGTGTCTTTGTGCTGGGAGGTGACGGTACTTTTTTAAGTGCTTCCCGGTGGGTCGGGCAGCACGGAATACCGTTGATCGGTGTGAAATTCGGCCGGATTGGATTTTTAGCCGGAACAGTCGGGAAAAATCTTTTTTCTACCGCAGAACATATATTGAAAAATAATTTTACCACCGAAGAGAGATGCCGTCTGATGGTCAAAGTGATCCGGGCAGGGGAGGAAATAGCACGGGAAACCGTATTAAATGACGTGGTTATCAATAAAGGCGTCCTGGCCAGACTGGCGAATATCGAAACCTATATCAACGACCATTTCCTGACAACATATAAAAGTGACGGGTTGATTGTTGCTTCTCCAACAGGTTCTACAGCTTATTCTCTGGCCGCCGGCGGTCCTGTCATTCATCCTGCAGTCCAGGGGATTATTATTACGCCGATTTGTCCCTTTACATTAACCAATCGGTGCATGATCCTTCCCAACACGGACCGGATTATGATAAAACTTGGCGAAAAAACCACAGATACCTTTCTGACCTTTGATGGCCAGGAAGGTCTTGAAATTAATGATCAGGATGAAATTCTTATCACCAAAAGTCCCCATCCCGTCAATATGATTACCCTTCCCGGGCAGAATTATTTTGATGTTCTTAAGGCTAAACTGCGCTGGAGCGGGGGGCGAATTTAGATTTTTTTACCGCAGCACCTTTTTGTCCACCTTGCCCACTGCGGTTAATGGGATGGCATCGATAAATTCTATGATTTTAGGAACCTTGTAAGGGGCCATATTTTCACGACAATAGGTTCTGATATTTTCTCTTAAGGAGTCGGCATCCTGATTTTGAGCATCTTTAGACAATTGAATCACGGCCTTGACAATTTCACTGCCGGGCCGTTTCGGGTCCGGTTGGCCGATGATGGCACAGAATTCAATAGCCTTATTCTGGTACAGGGTTTCCTCCACTTCCCTTGAAAATACTTTGTATCCCCCCACAATGAGCATGTCCTTGGACCGATCCATGATATAAAAGTAACCGTCTTCGTCCATGCGGGCCACATCACCGGTATGCAGCCAGATTTTACCGTCGTGCTCGCGCATGGCGTGATCAGTTTCTTCGGGCTTGTTGTGGTAGCCTTTCATCACCTGGGGGCCTCGCACGATCAGTTCACCGGGCTCTCCCACGGGCACTATGTCCGTCCCGTTATCCACATCCACGAGCCTTACCCTTGTATTGGGGATCGGCACACCCACGGAACCGATTTTTTTATTACCTTCCAGCGGATTACAGGTAATAACAGGACTGGTCTCGGTCATGCCGTAGAGTTCCACTACTTTGCCGGAGCCGACCACCGCTTCAAATGCCCGGATAGACTCCACGGCAAACGGGGCTGCACCGGATATAAAAATTTTGGCCGGTGTAAAATCGAGTTTTTTAAATTCCGGATTTTCCAGCAGCATCTGGTATAGTGTGGGCACGTTGGCATAAATCGACGGCGCATGGGTCCTGATTTCATTGCAAATATTTTTGGTATTTCTCGGATCCGGAATCAGGCACTGGGTGTTTGCCGTGGCCATGGCCGCCATGCCGAACATCAAGCCGGCCAGATGGAAAAACGGAAAACCGGAACACAGCACATCCCTGGCTATTTCAAAGTCGGCCCACTTTTTCACCTGGGTCAGGTTGGAAAAGATATTGTGCTGGGTCAGTTCAACGCCTTTGGGAAGCCCGGTGGTGCCGCCGGTATACTGAATCAGGCAGATATCGTTTGGCGTGACAGTGGCTTCGGGTTTGTCAGCCGGATACCGGGTCATCACCTGCGTAAATGACAGGATGGTTTTGCCGGCAATGGGTGTCACCTTGCCGGACGGAAGTTTTTTGAGAAGCTTGCCCAGTATCCGTTTTATTGCGGGCAGATAGTCGCCGATACTGGTGGTTATCACATGGGACAATTCTGGCACTTGATTTCCGATTTTGTTTAAAACGCGTTCAAAGATTGCATCCAGGGTGACCAGCACCCGGCAGCCGGAATCGTTGAGCTGGTGGGCCAGTTCTTTTGGCGTTAAAAGAGGTGATACGCCCGTGGCCGTACAGCCTGCACGCATGGTGCCGCAAAGCGCAATCAGAAATTGGGGGATGTTGGGCAGACTCAGCCCCACCACATCTCCCGGTTTAACGTTGTTGCCGGTTAAAAATGCCGCAAATCGGCACGACATCTCATCCAGCTGCCGAAAGGTGAGGGTGGTTCCCATAAAGTGCATGGCCGCCCGGTCCGGTGACGCTGTCAGGCCCTCTATCAGGGCGTCGGTATAGGTTTTTGCAGGGATGTCTATATCCGCAGGAATTTCCGGATCATAAGCCTTTAACCAGGGCCTGTCGTCATAAGCCTTTTTCATGTTTGTCCTTCCTTCCAAACAACTCATTTGTAATCGTTTGAAATGATTGATAAGTTATTTTTCTCATACAGTGGTAATTCATTACCATGAAAAGCTTTTTAATTTTTTTGGGATTCCTTGATAGTGGTCAATCATTTTTATTCAGTTTCTGACGTACTGTGGATATACCCTTTTCGGCCCTTATAGTTTTTTACACAACCGCCAAGGCCGATTAACAGAGCAATTCTGCCCAGTATAAAATCAGGCACAAGCCCGCGAAAGATCATTCCCAGATAAATCTGCCAGGGGATGACAACCAGGTGGCGCTGTTTTTTCAGCCCTTTTTCAACAAGACCTCTGGCAATTACATCGTGATCCTTGACCGCCGGCACAATCAGGCGGCCCAGAAAATTTAAGGCAAATCCCTCGAACATGCCGGTTACAATCACTTTTTCCCCCTGTAGTGCCTGCATGAATCGCTTCTTTCCCGATGGACGAGCCGGAGACTCCCATCTGCTGTTTTATTAATGGCTTGTAATAGCTCACTGTGACTGCGTCATTAAATGTTTTGCATACGGAATCTTCCGACTTGTGAAAAATTCAGGTGATAATTGCTATTTCCGATTATCAGGAAAAATTTTAAACAGCTAATTGAAAAACGAGTATACATGACAATGTAATCATTGTCGAGTCAATCCTGAATTTTACCCAGGGTAACCGCATTTGGAATATAACCCGTGAAAACAGTTTGTTTGCTCCTTGA
>JAOZOL010000313.1 GCA_029933295.1 Desulfobacterales bacterium
AACTCGCGACACCAAGCTTGGGAAGCTTGTACTCTACCAACTGAGCTATGCCCGCATTCATAGCCAAAATAACCTAAATTAAAAATGTAACCATGTCAATATTAAAATTTAAGTAACCGCAATCGGTGTTAAAATTTGTAAAAAATTAACTTTCGCGGGGTGAAATCCAAAAAATTTACATGTTACACGGCAACATCACATCAATCATTGTTAAAAATATATGAGATTGATTTATGAGAATTTTTTAGATCAAAAACAATCGTGCCTGACCATCCGATTTCACTTAAATATTTTATTTTAAGTTTATAGCCTCGCATTAATTGATGAACATCTTTTTTCGTTAAACAAAAATTAGCGTTATGTCCTTCTGATTCCATATTAAATATTTTTCTCTGAATCTGGTAATCATCAATTTGCAATTGAATAAATACGGAATTTTCGGTAATCCGGTAATATTGAGAGGGGATGCTCAGCCCGGCGATTTTCTCACCCTTTTCATTCACGTAAACCATAAAAATAAAACCAAATTTATTCCTCACTTGTGCCATTGCCTGGATATAGCCTTTGCTGTTTTCCATTGTGACAACTTTCCAGACGCCTGAATCAAAAGCGTTTTTTTCTCCAACTGAAGTCTTCATACATCCGGCAATCGCTGAAATTAAAACCAAAAGACAGATTAAATTCTTTCTCATCAGAAAAAAACCCCATAAGCATGACCATCCCCATGACAGTAATCATGAGAATGAATATTTTTCTACCGTCTGCTTGCGAAATCAGCACGCAATCTGGTTTTGCAGTTAAAAATAAAAAACAACCGGTCTCCCGGGGAAATTCTCCCCATCAGGGCAGAATCGAACAGATGGGAGATGTGGAAAAAATTTCCACTCAATCCGACAAAAACCCCAGCCCCAATGCATCAAGCTTTGATCTCGACGGCCTGGTGGTTTCCGGGTCCCATCCGCGCTGTGTATAATATCGCGTAAGCATATCATCAAAATCATCTCTGTCCAGAACAGCGCCTTCCTCGCCCCCCACGGTCAACGGTTCCGTGAAAAACCGTTCCGGCAGACAGTCATCCCTGCGCCCAAAGCCCTCACGAAGATTAAACATCTTTTCAAGGTTAAAGACCCGTTCTCCGGCCTCAAACAATTTGTCTCCGGTCCATCCAACCCCGGTGATCGAGGTCATGAGACCGGCGACCATTTTCGCGTCCAGCCCCGGATAAAACCATACGTTGTGATCGGAAGCAAAAAGGCACAGTCCAAGGGAATCGACCATGGCGACAAAATTCTGGTGTACCGCACTGTCTCCGCTTAAATGACATGCCCCCCGATTGGAAGTGGCGTAGCACAGTGCTCGGGGGGGGTTGGCATGGATATTATGAGCCGCCAGGGGAAGCCCCTTGACATGGATGGCAAATTTTTCACTGTCAGCTCCGATTTTTTCAGACACCGCCCGTATCCCTTTGGCGGCAAGGTCGCCGATTCCTTCCCGCCGGGAAATCCTGTCAATCATGGCAAGCACGGCATTCACATTTCCCCATTTAAGGTCAATGCCGTCTAAATCTGCCTTTGTAACATAACCTTTTTCATATGCCTCCATTAAAAAACCAATCACGTTACCGGCCGATATGATGTCCATGCCCAGGTCATCACCATCATAAATGGATTTCATCAGACCATTAAAATCAGACACCATGAGATTGGCACCAAACATGACACCTGTTTCATATTCCGGGCCGTCATGAACAAGAACCGCCCCATCTCCCTTGCCGATCACACCACTTTTTTTACACGCAAGGGGACAGCAATAACAGGCAAAATCCCTTTTCCACGCCTTTTCCCTGGCCGCTTTAAGACCAATTTGATCGACTTTTAAAAAAGTACCTTCCCTGTAATTTTTAACCGCCATCAAGCCCTTATCGCTTATGGATTCTATAAAACCGGTGGTACCACCCCCGCGAAAAAGAGAAACCAGTTGATTGTCATATGGCCCTTTAAACTCATCACGTGCATCCTCTAAGGCGGAAACAAACCCCTTGTGATCGTAAACACCCGGCATACCGGTGCCTCGAACCGCGATAGCCTTGAGATTCTTGGCTCCCATGACAGCTCCACCTCCCCTTCCTGCGGCCCGTGCAGCGGTATGGAGGATACAGGCATAGGACACCTGATTTTCCCCGGCCGGCCCGATATAGCAGGTCTGAAACCGTTTGTGACCCAGCACTTTTGCAAATTCCCGGTCAAACCGGTCTGTCTTCATACCCCAAAATTTTTTCGCACTTTTTATTTTAACGCGGCCGTCATCAATTACAATGTATACCGGACGCCGGGCCTTTCCGGTTATGATGATTCCGTCGTATCCCGCAAACCGGATTTCAGGGCCTAAAAACCCCCCCATATTGGAATAGCTGACGGTTGAAGCATTTGGATACTCAGTCTCCATGGGAGAAGTGCAGGGCGATTTTGTGACCACCACCACCCGTGAAGCGGACGGAATCGGAAAGCCTGAAAACGGACCGGTCATGAACATCAGGGGATTTTCAGGCGACAGAGGGTCAACCCCGGGTTTATCAAGCCTGTCCCAGAGCAGTTTCATGCCCAGTCCCCGGCCGCCGATATATTTTTCATAATCTTCTTTAGACACCGGAGTCTTTTTTATTGTCTCGCTTGTCAGATTAATTTCCAACATTACGCCTTGATAACCATGAATTTGTGTTTGCATGGGCATACTCCTGAAATTTTTTATCTTAGTTTCTTATATCTTGCTCTTCATGCCATTACTCAACCCGTCTTTATACCATCTGTTTATCAGGCTTTGAGCGATCTGTTCGGGCTTTACCGCATAAAACGCATCTTCAATGTTTGCAGTTACATAAGAAAGTGCATCGTAGGGACAATGCTTTACACACTGGGGATCGCCATCACACAGGTTGCACATGCCGCGGGGCCTGCCGGTTTCACTGTCAATGGAAATAACTCCCATTCTGCATGCTTCAGCGCAGTTTCCACACGCGACGCAACGACCCGGGTCATATGTAATGGCATTTGTTTTTGGATGCCGGTAAAGTGCTTTTCTGCCGGTTTTTAAATCAGGCTCCACGGGACAGGCATTGATGCACGGATTGTCTTGACACATGGCGCATACCGACGGCACATCAACATCCGGATTATAATGATACACGCTGATATTGGACAGAGCCGGATTCCCCAGCCCGGCCACGGATTCTCCCCCAACCATAACCCGGCTATTAGTCGCGGCGCATACCGCCTCGCAGGTCCGGCATCCCGTGCATTTTGAATAATCCACCAGAATCATAGAATAAACGCTATCATTTTCCCCCTTTTTTCTTATGGCCTGAATACAGGCGATATTACCGAAAAGAAAAAGCGCCCCGCCGCCAAGGGCGGTTTTTTTGATAAAATCCCGCCTGGACAGGCTCCCGCCGGA
>JAOZOL010000314.1 GCA_029933295.1 Desulfobacterales bacterium
CAAACCATTTTCACGGGTTTTCCTCAAATTTAAATTCAAATGCGGTTACCCTGGAATTTTACCTTGGCATTTTACCGGTTTGAATCTCAAATGCGGCCAAATTAACCGATTGAAAATTGAAAAAATAAATGCTAATCAAGGGAAAGAAATTCGGAGTTGCGGCCATGCGCTGTTTTCGCTCTTATCTAAAATAGGGTCCAATCGGAAAATACTTGTCAGAAACGCTATATCCTAATTTTAATACAAGGATATCCATAAATAAGGAAAAAATCTGAAATTTCTGTTTATTGAAACATTCTGCGTCGGATCGCATGCACTTTTTGCAAAAGGGCTGGCTGAGCATTCTTCCCATAATATTGATATTATCAAGATGCCCGGTGAAAACTTTCGCTGGCGCATGCTCGGTGCGGCCATTTATATGGCCGACAAAATTAAACACCTTGACCAGTATGACGGCGTGATCGTTACCGACCTGTTTAATCTGGCGGATTTTAAAGCCCTTGTGGGGTCCAAATGCCCGCCGGTCATGGTGTATTTTCATGAAAATCAGTTGACCTACCCCCAGGCTGTGGGCGACAAGAGTGTGTTTCTGCTTGGCATGATCAACATAACCACGGCGCTGGTCGCCGACAGGGTGGTGTTTAATTCTTCAATGCATAAAGAGGCCTTTTTAAGCGCCGTACCGAAATTTTTAAATCGGGGCCGGGATTTTACGCCCAAAGGGGTTGCGGATAAAATTCGTAAAAAAGCATCCATGCGTTACCCCGGTATAACGCTGCCTCCTGCCGAAAAAGTCGCTGGGAAAAAACAGGCGGATCCTCCTCTGATTATATGGAATCACAGGTGGGGATTTGATAAAAATCATGAACTGTTTTTTGATGTGTTAAAAGAGCTTCAAAAGCAAAGGTTTGATTTTCAGCTAGCGCTCATGGGAGAAAATTTCGGCAAGATTCCCGAAGAGTTTTTTGAAGCCCGGCATACGTTTAAGGACAAAATCGTTGTTTTCGGGTATGTTCAGTCACGAAGGGAATATATCCGATGGCTGAAACGCGGCACCATTGTCATAAGCACGGCCATTCAGGAAAATTTCGGTATGTCCGTGATCGAAGCCATGATCATGGGTTGCATCCCGCTGCTGCCCAGCCGATTGTCCTATCCTGAAATACTGCCTGAAAAATTTCATGAAAATTTTTTGTATAAAAATAAATATGACCTGCTTGAGAAGCTTTGCCTGATCATTTCAGATATTAAGGCGTATGATAAAATTCAAAACAATCTTGCCCGGGAAATGGAATCCCATTTATGGGAAAATGTTGTTAAATCGTATGATTCGGACCTTGAACAGCTTGTGATGCGGTGAATAAGAATTCTGGAAAAAAATCGATCCTCCTGATCCATCCGCCCATATCCAAACCCTGTGAACCCCCGGCAGGCCTTGCGAAATTGGCCTGCGCACTTTTAGCGGCAGGAATAGACTGCCGGGTTTATGACGCGAATATTGAAGGTATACTGTCCCTGCTCGAAAACCCCGCAAAAAACGATGACACATGGTCTAAAAGGGCGATTGGCGGCATTCAGGACAACCTGAAGTCGTTAAGAACCAGAGCACTCTATTCAAAAATAGACCGGTATAAACGGGCGGTTATGGATATCAACCGGGTGCTTCATATTTCCGGCCAAAAGGCGGGCGTTAACATTTCACTTTCCAATTATACTTCTTTTGACCTGCCGCCGGTCCGCAGTATCGGCCTGATGCAGGCGGCAGAGCGATTCTATGAAAATCCCTTTTACGATCACTTTCAAAAAAGACTGACGGTGCTTTTTTACGACCAGGAACCTGATATCATCGGCTTTTCAGTCAATTTTATGAGCCAGGCCCTGTGTGCCTTTGCCATGGCCGGGTTTATCAGAAAAAAGTTTGTCGAAACACGGATTGTATTTGGCGGCGGGCTTATTTCTTCCTGGAAGGCGATCCCGGGTTTTGGCAATCCATTCTCCGGCCTGGTGGATGATCTGGTGGCCGGGCCGGGGGAGGCCGTATTGCTGTCAATGTGCGGCAAAAATTCTGTTTCCGAATCGAAATTTACCGGTTATGCGTATACCCGTTTTCCGCTGGATCAGTATCTGGCCCCCGGCCTGATTATTCCCTACAGTACGTCGCGGGGTTGCTACTGGCAAAAATGCAAATTCTGCCCTGAAAAATTCGAGCAGAGCGGATATCAGCCCATGAACATAGGGGCTGTTATGGAAGACATTCACCGCCTGGTCAGGCAGACAAATCCATACCTTATTCATTTTTTGGACAATGCCCTGCCGCCCAGATTTTTAACGCGTCTGATTCAAAATCCGCCAGGTGTTCCCTGGTACGGATTTACCCGGATAACCCATCACCTGGCTGATCCTGATTTTGTAAAAGGTTTAAAAGCCGCAGGGTGTGTGATGCTGAAACTGGGAATTGAGTCAGGTGATCAGGGGGTGCTGGATTCTCTGGAAAAGGGAATCGATCTTAATACCGTGTCTAAATCACTTTGGACGTTAAAAGCCGCCGGTATTTCAACATACGGTTATCTTCTTTTCGGCACACCGGCGGAAACGCAAGCGAGTGCGAAAAAAACACTCCGGTTTACGATTGCCCACGCACAAGCCATCAATTTTCTCAATCTGGCGGTGTTTAATCTCCCTGCATTCAGCGAAGATGCAAAAACGCTTGAAACATCGGAATTTTATCATGGCGATTTGTCTCTTTACAGAGAGTTTGCGCACCCTGCTGGCTGGAACCGGGACAGGGTCCGGCGATTCCTGGCAAAAGAGTTTAAACATCATCCAGCCATACGGCCTATTTTAAACAATGCCCCGCCGTTTTTTACTTCTAATCATGCTCCCCTGTTAATGATTTCAGAAAAATAATTTTAATAAAGGATTTTATAAAAGGCCTATGCTACAATAATTCAAAGGCTAATGCCGTTATGTCGATCCAGAAAAAAATTCGATTATGCAAAATTCAGGTATTAAAAAAATGAAAAAAGGACAAAAACATGAAAATTGACTGGGCATATTTGCGGAAAGGCTGAAAATCGTCTAAAAAAGCACAGGCGGTGCTTGATACAAAGCAGGTGATGATTATTCAAAGGGTTGAAGCTCGCAAGCAGAGATTCGATGCGGATGCTGCATGGAAAATGCTTCAAACAGCGACATCGGTCACAACGGCAAAGGGGAAAAAAGTCCGGGCTTTTAATCCTAAATCAGATGATAAGGCGGAAATCCTCAAACAGGCCATCGGCCCCAGCGGGAATCTGCGGGTTCCTGCATTACGGATAAACGATACGTTTGTGATTGGATTTAATGAAGAATTGTATGAGGAATTGTTTTAGCCTCGTTAGGGTTGATGGCGTTGTCAAGGTTGTTTATTGGTTCAACCAGGGTAACCGCATTTGGAATATAACCCGTGA
>JAOZOL010000315.1 GCA_029933295.1 Desulfobacterales bacterium
AAAAGCTTTTTACGAGCCCGTCATTATTAAGCCGGCTTTTTTTGCCCTCCCCTTTTTTTTCTTTTTTTCTTCATATAATGCAGCGTCTGCGGACATCATAATTTCATCATATCCGACTTTTTCTTCATTCACTTCTCTAATTCCGAAGCTGACACCGACGTTGATATTATGAATTTTCGCCCAGTTTAAAAATCGAGATTCCAGTCGAGAAATTACATTTTTCGCACTTTCAAGGGGGATATTTGTTAAAATAAATACAAATTCATCTCCGCCGTATCGGGCCGCAATATCGGTTTTCCTGAATGTGTCTGTTGCAATGACTCCAAAAGTTCTTAATACCACGTCCCCTGCCGCATGACCTTTTATATCATTTACTTTTTTAAAACCATCTAAATCAGCAAAAACAAAAACCAGTGGTAATTTTATCCTGTTATACAATGAGATTAAGTAATGTGCGGATTTCATAAAAGCTCTTCGATTCATCAGGCCGGTTAATTCATCGCGTTGTGCCAGTTCTTCAGCTTTAATTTTTAACTGCTCGATCCTCTGAAGCAGAAAGTATGCATAGTGCACACTGAGCAATAAAAAAATAACAAAAAAATAAAAATCATAAGGGGGCCATTGATTGCTGGCATAAAAATGGAAGGGAATTACGATCAGGCAAACCATAACCGCTTTTTTTGAAACAGAAATAAAATTTTTCAAACCGTGCTGGATACCGTTTCCAAGAACTATAACCAGAATCAGTAAAATGGTGGGGGGAGTCAGATATGGATCAATCACGACAGCCATTCCGCCGCCGATTAAATCTACCCAGTTGGCAAGGCGAATCGCTTCTATGCTGATTCCTTTTTTTTGAAAATGTCGCCACCAGATAATATGAAATAAAATGTAAGCTATGATCAGAAAAGTGATAAAATAATTATTTAGCAAAAGCAACGGGACAGGAAGGAAAAAGAAATAGCATGCCGATATAAGACCAAGAACAATGCGGATGCTGAATTGATACCATGGAACATAAAAGGAGGGCTCCGTTCCTGTTGCCACAGGGGTATGCTGGTCGTTTATCATATATAGTATTATTTAAAAAACTTCATTTTCGATACACCATGCATAGGTTGCGGCAATTCCATTTTCTAAAGATATGGTCTGGCGCCAGCCCAGCCTGGTTAACAGTGATACGTCCAGCAATTTTTGAGGAGTTCCATCCGGTTTGGTCGTATCAAAAACAGTTTCGCCTTCAAATCCGACAACCTGTTTAATCAGCATGGCAATTTCTTTAATGGTATTATCTTTACCGCACCCGATGTTTATAAGTGGCGCAATTGCAGCTGGTATCAACGAACGATATACCTGATCCTCCAGATTCATTATATAAAAACAGGCATCTGCCAGGTCATCCACATGAAGAAACTCGCGACGGGGAGATCCTGTTCCCCAAACAGTCACGGAATCGCTGGAAGCCATTTTTGCTTCATGAAATTTTCGTAACAGGGCCGGCAGGACATGACTGGTTTCAAGGTTAAAATTGTCATTCGGCCCGTAAAGATTAGTAGGCATTAATGCTAAAAAACTGGTGCCATACTGACGGTTGTAGGATTGACACATTTTGATGCCCGCAATTTTTGCAATGGCATACGGTTCATTGGTCGGCTCCAGAGAACCGGTTAACAGGTGGCCCTCTTTCATTGGCTGAGGGCAATTGCGAGGATAAATACAGGATGAACCTAAAAAAATCATTCGCTTGACATTTGATTTCCAGGCTGCATGTATAATATTGGTTTCAATAGCCAGGTTATCGTAAATAAATTCTGCCGGGAATGTATTATTGGCAAGGATCCCCCCGACTTTTGCCGCTGCCAGCACTATATATTCCGGTTTTTCATTTTCAAAAAAAATTTCAACATCCTGCTGTCGTCTGAGGTCAAGTTCCTTGTGATGACGGGTTATCAGGTTGTTAAATCCGTTTTGTGCAAATTTTCTAACCAGGGCTGATCCGACCAAACCGTCATGTCCTGCAATATATATCTTAGATGATTTTTCCATGGCACCTTCTATAATAGAAATTATATAGTTTTAAATTACATCAATGCTTCAGCACTTGAAGGAACCGGAAAACCATTTCGATGGCAGATTGCTTCCCTGGTGGATTCCGTCAGGTCCTGAGCAACCATTTCCGTGATCATTTGATCAAAAGATATGGCAGGCTTCCAGCCGAGTTTTTGTTTTGCTTTTGAAGGATCGCCAAGCAATGTTTCCACTTCAGTAGGGCGAAAATAACGTGGATCAACAGATACCATAACCTGACCTTTTTCAAGGTGATCCAGACAATTTTTTACCGGCAGATCCGCCAATGAAGCCGGGACAGACACATCCTCGAAAAGTCCCTTTTCTTCTATCCCCTCCCCCTGCCATTTGAGTTTAACTCCGATACAGGCAAAGGCTTTATCACAGAATTCACGCACTGAGTGCTGAACACCTGTTGCAATAACATAATCATCCGGCTGATCCTGCTGAAGGACGAGCCATTGCGCCTTTACAAAATCTTTCGCATGTCCCCAGTCCCGAAGGGCATTAAGATTGCCAAGAAATAATTGTTTCTCAAGACCTAAAGCAATTCGTGCCACCGCACGGGTTATTTTTCTCGTGACAAATGTTTCTCCCCGGATGGGAGACTCGTGATTAAATAAAATGCCATTGCATGCATAGATTCCGTATGCTTCCCTATAATTTATTGTGCACCAGTATGAATAAAGTTTTGCACATGCATAGGGAGAACGCGGATAAAATGGTGTCTTTTCCGTTTGGGGGACTTCCTGTACTTTGCCGAACAACTCTGATGTGGAGGCCTGATAAAAACGGACTTTATTTTCTAATCCAAGAATTCGAATTGCTTCAAGCAGCCTTAACGTTCCCAGCGCGTCTGCATTTGCCGTATATTCCGGTGACTCAAATGAAACCTGGACATGGCTTTGAGCGGCCAGATTGTATATTTCATCCGGCTGGACCTCCTGTACAATCCGGACCAGGTTAGTGGCATCTGTCAAATCGCCGTAATGGAGTACAAAGCGAAGGTCTTTTTCATGGGGATCCTGATATAGATGATCCACCCGCTGGGTATTAAAAAGTGATGAACGCCGTTTTATTCCATGAACTTCCTGATAGCCTTTATTTATAAGGAGTTCAGCTAAGTAAGCTCCATCCTGACCGGTAATACCGGTAATTAACGCTTTTTTTTTCAATGTTTTGCCCTTTCGTCTGCAAAGTAAAAAACAATCTTTAGAAACAGTCTTTTCGCTTATCGTTTCAGCAATGAGTAATTATTTAAAATATCAATAGATCTCATATTGTTCAAGGATAATTTATATGGCATTGATTAAAAAATCATGATAATAGCTGACCATAGAATATTTTGAGCTGTTTTAACATAAATTAAAAAAGACGG
>JAOZOL010000316.1 GCA_029933295.1 Desulfobacterales bacterium
ATCGTACAATGGGATCCAAAAAGGACCGCTCCCAGGTAAAACGCCTGCAGGATCAGATCACGATTCTTTTAAAACAGACAGGATCTTATACCTACCACAGCTTTAATGTCTCACGGGCGTTTCTGCCCCTTGCCAGAATACTGGCCAACCGTGATTATGTGACGGTGGAGCAGTTGTCAGACATTTTAGACAAAATATTTGACACCTTATACGAACACCCCGTCACCCGGCAAAGCAAGTCTGTTACCACATTTTTACGGCGCAAAAATATCCTTCCCAATGAAAAATCAACGGAGAAACTGATCCGGTTTGTGGTGGAACAGATCCTGTTACGAAGTCCGGTCAAAGT
Source organism: Desulfobacterales bacterium (assembly GCA_029933295.1). Lineage (GTDB taxonomy): Bacteria > Desulfobacterota > Desulfobacteria > Desulfobacterales > Desulfosalsimonadaceae > JAOZOL01. The sequence goes on from JAOZOL010000316.1 coordinate 350, forward strand.
GCCCGAAGTTGTTGTCAACGAGTTCTGGCTTTTTTTTGAGGAATTATTCAGCGAACCGGAACTAAAAGGATTGGCGGAATTAAATTTAGATATCACCCGCATCATATTAAGATGCTACGAACCGTTAATTGTTGAAATTGTCAATCTGCTCAAGGATACCAAACGGGTCAACAAGACCATATTAAATGATATATTACAACGTCTCGGCCTCATAAAAGGGGATCTTGCGATTATCCGCAGACAAATTCGCGCCCTGCGCTATATTAAACCTTTTTTCCAGACAGACCCCAAAGATTTTACGACCCAGGCGGAGATTGTCGCCAAAATGGTCCGTGAATTCGGCCCCTTTTTTATCAAGATAGCCCAGGTGGCAGCCGCAAATTCGGATTTCCTGCCAAAGGAAATTGCCCGGGAACTGATGGTTTTCCAGGAGGATGTCGCACCAATGGCATCTTCAGAAGTCATATCCGCATTTGAGGAGTGCTTTGGGAAAAAACCCTATGAACGCTATTTTGACTTTGACATCGACACCCCCTTAAAGTCCGGCTCCATTGGTTCCGTTTATCTGGCAAAAAAGCCGATGATAAAAAACGGGAGGGAAACGCTCATGCCGGTTGTCGTGAAGATCAGTCGCAGCGGGATAGACAGGGAATTTTTAATGGGTCGAACGGTTCTGGGTGTTGCGATCATCAGCAGCCATTACTGGGCCCCCCATTCCAAACTGGCACCGTTTCTCGAAGCCCTGCAGCAGCAGGCAGATGAATTTGTACTGGGATTTGAGCGAGAACTTAATTTTGAGCAGGAAGCCCAAAGCCAGAGACGGTTTGCAAAAAGAAGCAGGGATTCGCTGGTATGGCATGTGCCTGAGGTCTTTTACGCATCCAGGCGGATCATTGAAATGGAATACATCGAAAACGCAACAAATATTTCCCATGTTTTAGAACATGTTCCGGAAAAAAAACGTCGCAAATACGCCCGCCAGACCGCTTCGCGGTTTTTATACACCATTATCCTTCATGCGCTTATTTATCAGGAATTTCATGGTGATTTACATCCTGGCAATATTCTGTTTAACGGCAATAACGAGATGTATTTTATTGACTGGGGAAATTGTGTCGATCTTGAGGGCAAATGGAAACCTTTGTGGGACTATCTTTACGGTGCCATGTTTGCTGATGTCGAGCTGTTGACAACGGCGCTGATCAACATCAGCTCCAATCCTGATAAAAATCAAAAACGCAAAGCGGAAATCAGAGAGACCCTGACACAGACGTTAAAAAAGAAAAATGTCACACCGCTTTCCAAAAATTTTATATTTCAGCTTAAAAGAGAAGGCTTTGCCGGACTGCATCGGCGCGTCCAGGTGGTTTTGCACTTAATGTCCAATACCCAGCATATGGGTCTTGTGGTTAAAAGTGAATACCTTCATCTGTCCCGCTCTCTGGCTGCCATTGCAGGCACCTATGTCCAGTTATACAAAGATATCCCGAAATTCTATTTGATTTTTGATTTATTAAAAACTGTCACACAGTTCCCCATATCCCTGGTGGTGGACCGCATTGCAGACAAAAATTCCACTCACTACCTTCAACTGCTTCACAAAATGCCGCTTTTGACCGGGTTCAGAAAATCGCCGATCAGTTATATCACAGAACCTGCTGTTATCAATCAACCCTGGGCCGCACTCTGGAAGGCCTCTTCCAGACGTGCTTCAACATAGCATACATCTTCTTCATTAAATTCTTCCAGATCAAAGCATACCGCATCTTCTCCCAGTAATCCTTCAGGCACATAATCGCCTTTTTCATCCGGATCATGGATAAATTCGCCGTAAAAACAGACAGAAAGCCAGCGGGGCTGATCTTCAATCACGTCCACCATGGCAAAAAGGGATTTGGTTTTCTGATTTTCATGAACGGCTCTTAAGGAATAGGTCACCTTCGGCCGGGGATGGAACTCCAGGCTTACCCCTGGTTTGGATTCCAAAAACGCTTTTAAGCGCAGAAAGGTCTGTTTGTTTTGTTCCGGAGAATCCTGCCATTCTTCAATAAATGTATTCAGTTCAGCTAACGCATCGCTCATTTTTTCTCCTTAAAAAAACATTTCAGCGTCTTTGTTCCCGACAGCACCCTTGTCGAGCACGCCATGAATGAAGACGCTGAATGTATTCTAATGTTTTTTTTATTGAGTGTCTGAACGAAAATCTGAAAATTTTTTCAAGTTCAAGGCGGGCGAAAATTTTAACCGGAGGAATACGTTTTGTATTTTGAGGATTAAAATTTGAGCCCAACGCAGAAATTGGAAAAATTGGCGGTTTTCGTTCGGGCACTATTTAATCAAACGCCATTTCCGTTTTCCACACCTCCCACACCTTGCCGACAAGGTCGACACCGGGTTTTAAGGTCAGTTTGCCCGGTTTCCACCCCGACGGCGTTGCTTCTGTGCCCTTGCTTTCTCTGATCAATTGAAATGCCTGAATTTGCCTTAAGGACTCATTGACATTTCTTCCTATCGGCGGTGTTAACACCTCATACCCCTGGACCACGCCGTCCGGATCGATGATGAACCGGCCCCTGTTTTCCACGCCGCCATCCTCATCATATACGCCGTAGATGGACCCGACTTTTCCACCTGCATCCGACATCATGGGAAAGGGTACACCGCCGGAAACCATTTTTGAAAGTTCATAATCATCCCACATTTTGTGAACAAAAACACTGTCAATACTCATGGAAAGAACTTCCACGCCCAGCTCCTGGAAGCTTGCATATTTTTCAGCAACTGCTGAAATCTCGGTCGCTCAGACAAACGTGAAATCACCAGGATAAAAACACAACACCACCCATTTGCCCAGATATTCGGACAAATTGATATTAACAAATTTACCCTTCAGGTAGGCCGGTGCTGAAAAATCCGGCGCTTTTTTACCGACTTTTATCATGTGTGAAATCTCCTTTGGCTTGTTTTCAACAATTGTTTCTTCTTTTTCCGCGGTTTCTCCCACCGGCCCCCCGGTGGGCCTGGCGCAGCCTGCTTTAAATTCTTCCGGCATAGGCAAACCTCCTTTATTTTGGTCTCAGTCAAAATTGA
>JAOZOL010000317.1 GCA_029933295.1 Desulfobacterales bacterium
ATGTAACATATCTCAGGAATCAGCTTGTATGTCAAGTTTTAACAGGCACTTTATCAGGACAATCATTTTTCAAATCGTCGATCGTGATAAATTCAATTCGTCAGAACAGGCGACAACCGCCTTTCCGGTGGCTTATAGAGCCACATGGGTTTCAACAAAAACTATTTCACCTTTCCCTGCAAAAGCGAAGCCATCAACGGATCTTAAAAACAAGTCTTCCCGTGACAGCCCCTTTGACCAGCACCACATCCCCGGAACTGATTTTTTTGATCACATAGCCGTCAACCCGATCTTTTTCCCTGCAAATTTTACCATTAATGATCGCCATCCGACCGGCCGGATCAGATGACCAGGAAATGGCCTGGAGTTTCATGGAAGAATCATCAAGGACAGGGACAACCGACCCGGGGTCTGTGCCATTTTCATCAGCCGGAATATTTTTCTCCGAATCCGGAACCTGCCGAGATTGATGAACAATGCTGCCTGATGTGTTTTCCGAATCTGCCGGACGATTATCATCGGCTAAAGTGGTATCATTTGAAGCAGCCTCTACACGGGGGGCTTGTGAAACAGATTTAATTTGCGCCGGAACAACATTCCCAGGTCCGGTTACATCTTCGTGATTAACCGGATCTGCCGCTTTTTTGGAAATAGCCGGCAAACGCCTGGCAACCGGCCTTGAAACTTTTCGGGTCGTTGGCGGTGTCTGGGAGGTTTGCTTTGTCTTAACAGGTACGGGCTTTCGAACAAGAGCCGCTATCCCCATACCCACAAGCATACTGACGGCAATTCCGATCAGGACCGGGACCATAACCGATTTTGATCTGTTTTGGCTTTCGCGTTTTGCTTCCCGTCGCAGCGGCACACCCGCTGTTGCGGCTGTATCCTGTTCAAGTTTTTTTAAAGCCTTGAGAATGGCGCTCAATCTTGGAACTCCATATTATAATATCCGGTTGATTCGTAAATCAGATAACATTTTCAATCTAACATTTATCGGGCGGAGATAAACCCCGTCCCTTCGAAAAACGACTTAAATCCTGTGACAGGGGAGGATTTTATCCCTCCCGGATAAATTCCGGTTCTCGTACATGTATTTATGAATTTGAATCCTAACATGGACAAGCCAGAACCAAATATGAAAAAAAACAAAATTCTTTTGCCAAAAAAACACAAAAATAAAAAATAAAAAACTAAGGCGCTATCGCCGTTGTTTCAGTTGATGTTTGCGGCATCACTTCCTGCACGGCCGGAACGTCGGGTATTTGAACGGGTATCGTCACCGGATCCCGCAAATGCGGGATTACAAGAGATGATTTTTCGTTATACAGGACAATTTTCGTCAACGGCCCCACATATCCGTCAGCAGGAATATGATGCTTTGCCTGAATGGCTTTGATTGCTGTCTGCGTTTCCAGATCGTATGCCCCGCTGATTTTAATCTGCGGATAGCCGATATCCCGCAAATGGAGTTTTAACGTAATCACCGATTCTCCCGGCGCAGTCAGCGGAATGGTCCCCCGGTAATTATAAAAATTTTTCCAAAAAACATATCCCGTGCCGCTCCAGTTTTCAATCACGTCGGCATAGGTTACCGCAACCGGTCTCCCGTCTTCATTATCTGAAAATATCATTTCATCAGGTGTCACCCTGATCAGAGTCAAATATACCGGCCGTAAACTTTCGGGATGGTTAAAAGTTAAAACAGCCGGAAGATTTAAATTCACAATTTGCTGTAAATAGCCGTCAACAGGGGTGACGATCAGCCCGTTTTGATGTGCCGCCAGATAAAAAAACGCCATGTCATCATTGATTTCATAAAAATCCTGCTGCTCATCACGGGTGGTGTCCCATTGTTTCAGCAGATATTGAAACGATCTTATTTTTGAAAGATGCGCGTCGGTGGTCATCAGAAAACGGCGAAAATCTACCGGCGCGTGAAGATCTCCGGTTCGGGGAATCTGTTCTAATGTCTGAGCGGATTGATTAACAGATTCTTTAAAATCCCGCAAAGCTGCGATCGGTTTTTCCGGTTCCGGTAATTTTTTTTTTTGCGGTTGCAATGATTGATCTGTCAAATTTTTCTGAGACAGGTCTGTTTTTCCATGCTCAACAGGTTTGGTTAAAACCGGCTGTAACCGGTCTGATCCAACAGGCAGCCTGTGATTAAAATTTAAAGAGTGATCCCTGAAAAATCCCCAAATATCTGATTGGATATCTGGTTGCACCAGTAATCCCGCAACAAGTACCACACACAGCAACGAAAGGGCGAACAAACCCTTCTGACCGGCATTCTGAAACTGCCGGTTGATTTCCCCCCGGGTGGCCAGCTCCCGGATGGCTGATTTGGCGATGGATGCGGTAATTTTTTTCCGATGATGACCGTAAGCGGTCAGCAGTGCCCGGTCACAGGCAATATTGATCATCCGGGGAATACCCCTTGAAAACTTGTAAATTTTTCGAACCGCACCGGCTGTAAAAATATGAACCGGCTTCCGGGCGGCCACATGAATCCGATGCGCAATATATCTTCTGGTTTCAGCATATGTCAGGACTTGAAGCCTACAGCTCAATGAAACGCGCTGACCCAGCTGGCGCAGCTCATAGGAGTCGAGCATGTCTCCCAGTTCCGGCTGGCCCACTAAAATTATTTGCAACAGCTTATCTTTTGTGGTTTCAAGATTAGACAGCAGACGGATCTGCTCCAAGACCTCCCGGCTCAGGTTCTGGGCTTCATCGATTAAAAGAATTACTTTTTGGCCGGCTGCCTTTTTTTCAATCAAAAACGTGTTTAAGGTATCAATAAGCGACTTGGTGCGGTCATGATCCGACTCAATGCCGAATTCATCATTGATTGCGCTTAACAAATCAATGGCATCCATGCGGGGATTGAAGATATACGCCGATTCCGTATCCGGGCCTAAATTTTCAAGAAAAGCCCGGCACAGCATGGTCTTGCCCGTCCCGACCTCCCCGATGATTTCCACAAACCCTTCTCCGTCCGACACGGCGTATTTCAAATGCGCCAGCGCCTCTTCATGGCTTTTACTTAAAAACAGATAGTCCGGGTTGGGAACCAGTTTAAACGGACGGTCTTTGAAACCGAAAAATTGATTATACATCTTCCACTGCCCCTGTCATGCATGCGTATCTTTTTGCAGCCCAGCAATATACCAAGCAAAACCGGCATGTTGTTTAGGCATGTTTGTCGGGTTGACGGTTTACGGTTACCTGAAAATGCACGTTTAATATTAGATATATTTTTTTGCAATATCGGCATGATAGATTAATATTTTTTTCTCGATTCACCGTCAACTGTAAACCGTAAACCCGCTATGTTCACAGGTGAAAACATTGATATTACAATAATATAAGACACCACAAAAAGTTGAACCCGGCAATTAAATACCCCTATGTTGTCATTCCTGCGAAGGCAG
>JAOZOL010000318.1 GCA_029933295.1 Desulfobacterales bacterium
GCAAAGCCAATCCGCAGATTGTGAATAAGTTGTTAAAAAAGAAGTTGGGATAAAAAGTTTATTTGGCATAATGGAGAAATGGTGGAGGGGGTAATCCATATCATTTCATTTCTCCATTTGCCAAATGTTGTGAAGATAATGACTATAATTTATCTTCATTTTTTCGGAAAAAAATCTGGTATTCAACAAATGCTTTAACCGTTGCAACAGCCATTTTTGTAATTCGGATTGCTTTTTTCATTGATACACACTCCTTTCATATTTTGTTGTAATAATTAAAAATATAATCCATCAAAAATATTAATTCTGCCAGGAAGGGTTTTTTAAAACACCCATGGCAGCCATTGACATATCGTGGTTGTACTGATCCACATCTTTGGTTTTGACAAAAAAATGCTTAAAATACCTGGAACCTTCAATCATGGTCAGAAGAACATTTGAGGTGCGCTCAAAGTCCTGTTTGCCGACAATGCCGTTGTTGTGCATGTCCGTTAATTCACTGATCAAAAATTCTTTATAGATTTTGTAAAGCCCCTTGATTTTGTTTTGAATGCGTTTGTTTCTAAAACTGATGCCGATCACTGATAATGTTGCGGCGATCTTGATTTTTTCATAATATGCCTTGCTCCAAATGGTATTTAACAGAGCCGGGAGCCTTTCTTCCGGATCTGCTGCATGTGATCTGGATTTTAGAAACAGCTTGGTATATTCATCAATCACATAATCCACCAGTTCCAAAATCATGTTTTCTTTGTTCCCGAAATAGTGAAGGACCAATGTCGCATTGATATTAATGCGTTTTGCCACTTTGGCAATGGAAGCGCCTTCTATGCCTTCGGCTAAAATCGTCTGATAAAAACTTTTTATTATTTTTGGTTTTCGAATTTGGGCATTCTGACGGTTTTTCATGATTTTTCTTTCATTTTTATATTTTACTTACTGAATAATCAGTAAACAAAATATTTAAAAAAAACAAATAATTAAGTATCAGCTTATCAAAACAAAATTATGTTGTCAACCATTTTTTGTGTGTTCGCAAGGGTAACCTCATTTGAAATATTTTGTCATAAAATACAAAAAAATTAGAACATAGGAACTAACGGTTTTAAATTCGATTATCCACCAATGCGTTTCGCTGATAGGTGCGCAGGCCGAAAAAAGGCATGGCTGCCAGCACATGGTCAAAAATATCCGCCTGAATTCCTTCGTAAGTGTCCCATCGGGTGTCATCCGCAAAACAATAAATCTCCAGAGGTAGCCCCTTGCTTGCTTCGGGCTGCAGATGGCGGACAATCAGTGTTAAATCCTGACGCACATGGGGATGGCGTTTTAAATATTCCCGTATATAGGCACGAAACGTCCCCAGATTTGTCAGTCGGCGTCCGTTTAACGGGCTGTCCGGGGAGTGCTGCTGTAATTGATGATCTTTAGCGATTTCTTTTTGTTTTTTATCCAGATAATCTTTGAGTAAATCCACATTTGCAAGATTTTCAAGCATTGTCTGGTTCAGAAAAGTGATACTCGACTGATCGATGAGGACGGATCGTTTGATGCGGCGGCCGTCAGTTTTATACATACCCCGCCAGTTTTTAAAAGAAACATCTAAAAATTTGTGCGTGGGAACGGAAACAATGGTTTTATCAAAATTTTGTACTCTAACCGTATGCAGAGAAATATCAACCACATCCCCATCCACGCCAAATGCCGGCATTTCGATCCAGTCACCCACGCGAATCAGATTGTAACTGGCAATTTGCAGGCTGGCCACAAAGGAGAGCAGGGTGTCTTTGAAAATGAGCAAGAGGATGGCGGTCATGGCGCCGATACTGCTGACCAGGCCCCATGGGGATTTGTCCAGTATCAGGGCAATGACAAAAATCCCCCCGAAAATGGTGACAAACATTTTTAAAAGCTGGCCCCATCCCTTTAGCGGCCATTTATATGCGATGGGGCGGGTGTTATATATTGCGACGGCAGAATCTAAAAGGCTGTTGATGATGAGGATAATAACAACATAGACATAAAGATGAATGGTTTTGGATAAAAAATTATAAAAATCAGGCACCAGGGGCAGTCCGTATTGGATAATCATTGCGGGAATCAGGAGCATGATTCTGCCAAGTACTTTATGCTGGGTCAGCAAATCATCCCAGATGGTCTTGGTGCGTTTAAAGAATTTATGAATCTGGGGCAGGATAATTTTTTTACTTATATAAAATCCGATTATTGCAACAAAAAGCAGAATAAAAAGTTTGAGAAGTTCAATAGCAATTTCGTTTTTTAGCAAAAGAAGCCATTTTTCCATATCTTTCCTCCAGTTATGAGATATCAATCCTGCTGATTTTCTGATTGTCTGTATCAACAATACAGAAACCCGGATTTCCATCTTTTCCCATAATTTCTCCGGGATTTAAAACAGTGGTTGCGCCGATTCGGTCTGTATGGTGCTGATGGGAATGCCCGAAACAGACCAGATTGTATTTGCCGGTTGCGGCAAGCCCTTCTGCCACCGGCCATTCATGGGTGAATCCAATTTTAAATGAGCCCAGATCGAGTTCGCCAATCAGGCTGTAAAGCGTAATAAGCCCATTGCTTTCATACGCCAACCGGGTTAGCAGATACCGGTCGCCGTCGTTGTTGCCGAACACGCAGTGGACCGGAAGGCCTGCCTGTTTGAGTTCCATAAACATAAACGGGGCGACAAAATCACCGCAGTGGATGATCAGTTCACATTGTTCTGATTTTATGATGGCCAGTGCTTTGCGAAGATTTGGGATATTGTCGTGGCTGTCGCTCATGACGGCAATTTTCATGGCATTAATCCTTTGATAAGCCGGTGACGGTTTGATAATCTTGTTTTTTTATCATGTGCCCCCTATGATAACTGCCAGTGCGAAAAAACAAAACAATTTTTTAGAAAAGCTGCCAAAATTTGTGAATGTATGATGTCTGATCAAACAAACACCAAATGCAGAAAATGCCAAGACGGAAACATTTCCGCCTTCAGGCTGCTGTTGGTAAATTCCTTGAAATCAGGGATGACTCACAAACTGAAAACGGCGGTATCCGTAAGTTGCTGGATATGGTCCCCGCATCTCCGATTGATGGGCTCAAAGGCCTTTCGAGTCATCTCCGGGAGTATCAGCACAAGGGACTGGAATGGCTGGCCTTTTTGTTTGAAAATGGTTTCGGCGGCTTGCCTTGCTGATCCTTCTGAAACAGATCTGCAATCATCCGGCATCCGTCGCGAAAAAAGGGTTTGATACCGGCAAAGGCCCTCTGGATTCGGGCAAGTGGGAGGTGTTTGAAGAGCTGGTCGACGCCTGCCTGGAAAACGGTCAGAAGATCGTGATTTTCAGCCAGTTTGTCAAAATGATTGAAATAATTACCCGGCATCTTAAAAACAAAGGAATCGGCTTTGCCGG
>JAOZOL010000048.1:0-11286 GCA_029933295.1 Desulfobacterales bacterium
GCAATTGCGGCTATCTTCTTTTTTCTATCCATGTCATCCTCAATCTGTCTTTAGTGCCTTACCCCATAACTTCTGCAGTAAAAAACAAGAAAATAAGGGGACGGCTGATGGGTTGCGGGCGAAGAGCCTGCCTTAATTTAAATATTAGCTAATTAAAAATCAGGTTATTAAGCCGGTATATTACCATGTTTTTTCGGTGGCAATGTCTGCCGCTTGTTATACATGATTTCCAGTGCCTCAATTAAACGCATGCGGGTTTCACTGGGAACAATCACATCATCAATATATCCGCGGCTTGCGGCACAATATGGATTAGAAAAAAGTTCACGGTATTCAGCAATTTTTTCGGCCCGTTTGGCCTTTGGGTCATCCGCACTGTTAATCTCTTTTCGATGAATAATGTTGGCCGCACCATCTGCGCCCATTACGGCAATCTCGGCATTTGGCCACGCAAAAGCAAAATCCGCGCCCAGATGTTTCGAAGACATGGCAATGTATGCCCCGCCATAGTCTTTACGAACGATCACAAGCAACTTGGGAACGGTTGCTTCGGAATAGCACCATAATAGCTTTGCACCATGCCGGATAATGCCGCCCCATTCCTGATCACTGCCCGGCATATATCCGGGGACATCTGACAGGGTCAATATGGGGATATTAAAGGCATCGCAGAATCTTATAAATCGTGTGGCCTTATCAGATGCATCAATATCAAGACACCCGGCCATCACTTTAGGTTGGTTTGCGATAATGCCGATTGGCTTACCGTTTAATCGGGCAAAGCAGACAATGATGTTTTGGGCGAAATGGGCATGGGGTTCAAAAAAATCTCCATTATCCACAATATTGCGAATCACATCTTTCATATCATAGGACTGACTCGGATCATCCGGAATAATTGAATCAAGTTCCGTTGCAATTCGTTTGGGATCATCACCGGCTGGCTGAATCGGCGGGTCTTCCATATTATTTGATGGCAAAAATGAAAGCAGGAGCTTAATATTATTGATCGCATCCTCATCTGATTCACAGGCAAAATGAGCAACACCGCTTTTTTCATTATGGGTCATTGCGCCGCCAAGATCTTCAAACGTTATAACTTCACCGGTAACCGATTTAATAACTTCCGGTCCGGTGATAAACATATGGCTGGTATTTTTTACCATAAAAATCCAATCGGTCATGGCCGGTGAATATACTGCCCCGCCGGCAGTCGGCCCCATAATAGCGGATATTTGAGGGATCACACCCGAACACAACGAATTCCGATAAAAAATTTCTCCGTAACCGCACAGGGCATCAACTCCTTCCTGAATCCGCGCCCCGCCGGAATCATTCATGCCGACTACCGGTGCCCCGGCCTTGTGTGCCATATCCATGATTTTACAAATTTTTTTGGCATGCATTTCACCGAGAGAACCGGCCCTTGATGTAAAATCCTGTGCATATGCAAATACCGGACGGCCGTCAACATATCCATAACCGGTAACCACACCATCAGACGGGATTTCGGTATTCTCCATGCCAAAATTGACACATCGATGTTTGACAAACATATCCACTTCACGAAAAGTACCGGAATCAAAAAGCACCTCCAGCCTTTCTCGTGCGGTTAATTTTCCTTTTTTTTTGTGTTTGGCTACATTCTTTTCACCACCCTGCTCCAAAAGCTTGTTTTTCAAAGCCTGCAATTCGGTAATTTTATCTCTAACACTGCCCATTTTGCTATCCTTTCATCTCAGCCCATATTTCATCTCAACCATTTTCAAGGTCGTAAAATTATGTAACAAAATTAATTAAAAATATCTGCGACAGGTCTGATTTTAATTTTTCAAAGAATTTAATAATTTTTTTACTGCCGCCGTAGGCGTCGTAGTGCCTTTTTCAACCGCCCATCTGGCTTCAGACATTAATTTTTTAATTTCAGGTAGTTGATAAAACCAATCTTTCAGGCCTTCTTCCAGTAAAGCCCACATCCATTCGAGAGCCTGTTTTTTCCTTTTTTCTTCAAGAGCGCCGGAATCAGTCAATTTTTTGTTGTGTTTTAAAACCATTTCCCATACTTCGTCGATGCCGGTCATATGCAATGCGCTGCAAGTCAATACCGGCGGCGACCAACCGGTATTATCGACTGAAAAAAGATGCATGGTGTCCGCATAAATTTTTTTGGCCTGTAATGCTTTGTTGAGATTGTCCCCATCTGCCTTATTAATAACAATGGCATCGGATAGTTCAAGAATACCCCGCTTAATTCCCTGAAGATCATCGCCGGCACCGGCAAGCATTAATAGAAGAAAGAAATCCACCATGGAGGAGACAGATACTTCAGACTGGCCCACACCAACTGTTTCAACAATAATAACGTCAAAACCGGAAGCCTCACAAACGAGAATAGATTCGCGAGTTTTGCGAGAAACCCCGCCAAGAGTTCCGCCGGAAGGGGATGGACGAATAAATGCATTCGGATGAGTTGACAGTTTTTCCATGCGGGTCTTATCCCCCATGATACTGCCGCCACTGTGCGTACTACTGGGATCAACTGCCAGAATCGCAATCCGATGACCGCGTTCAACCAGGTTCATGCCAAGGGCCTCGATAAAGGTACTCTTGCCAACCCCCGGCACACCGCTAATCCCCAGCCGAATCGCATTCCCGGTAAATGGCAGGAGCTGATCAAGCACGCCTGTTATCAGTTCCTGATGCTTTGGCAGGGAGCTCTCGATCAGGGTAATTGTCTTGGCAAGCATTTTACGATTGCCGGAACATACACCCTGAACATAATATTCAGAATCGTTTCCCATTATTTGTTTTCCAACGCATTCAGTACCTGGTTGGCGCACTCGGTAATCTTGCTCCCGGGACCGAAAATTAAAACGGCGCCGGCTTCATAGAGGAAATCATAATCCGTCGGTGGAATAATCCCGCCTACCACCACGTGGATGTCCTCTCCACCTTCTTTTTTCAGGGCGGCGATTAATTCGGGAACCAGAATTTTATGCCCTGCGGCCAGGCTGGATACGCCAACCACATGGACATCATTTTCAACAGCCATACGCGCAGCCTCGGCAGGCGTCTGAAACATCGGGCTGATGTCCACATCAAAGCCAAAATCTGCAAAAGCGGTGGCCACCACCTTGCTTCCCCGGTCATGTCCGTCCTGACCCATTTTAGTGACCAGAATCCGTGGCCGCCGACCTTCTTTTTCGGCAAAGTCCTTCGTTCGTTTGCGAAGAGATGCAAAAATTCCGTTATCCTGATATTCTGAAGCATAAACGCCGGATATGCACTGAGTGGTAGCAACATAACGGCCAAAAACTTTTTCCATGGCATCGGATATTTCACCCACCGTTGCCCGTTTTCTGGCTGCTTCAATGCTGACTTCAAGCAAATTTCCGCCGGTTTCCGCACATTTTGTAACGGCAGCCAGGGCTTTTTCTACCGCCACGTTGTCTCTCTTTTCTTTAATCTCTTTGAGGCGGGCCACCTGCTGGTCTCGGACATCAGATGATATTTCACGAACTTCAATGGGCGTTTCATCTTCTACCTGGTATTTATTCACACCGACAATGACATCTTTTCCCTGATCAATTCTTGCCTGACGGCGGGCAGATGATTCTTCAATTCTCATTTTCGGCATACCGGAAACAATTGCCTTTGCCATGCCGCCCAGTTCATCCACCTCTTTGATTATCTTGCGTGCTTCGGAAATAATCGAATGGGTCAGCGACTCAACATAATATGAACCACCCATCGGATCAACAACCCGGGTGACCTGGGATTCTTCCTGAACGATAATCTGCGTGTTTCTGGCCACTCTGGCGGACTGGTCGGTCGGCAGACCGACCGCTTCATCAAAAGAGTTGGTATGCAATGATTGTGTTCCGCCTAAAACCGCTGCAAGACATTCCAGCGTAGTCCGGATGATATTGTTATAGGGATCCTGCTGTGTCAGGCTCCAGCCGGATGTCTGGCAATGGGTTCTCAGCATCAGCGACTTCGGATTCTTGGGGTTGAACTGTTTCATCAGGTCCGCCCACAGGAATCGGGCTGCCCTGAGCATGGCAATCTCCATGAAAAAATTCATCCCAATACCAAAGAAAAAGGACAAACGCGGGGCAAAGTCATCAATATCCAGTCCGGCATTTAATGCGGCTTTAACATACTCAATGCCGTCGGCGATGGTAAATGCGGTCTGGAGAACGGAATCCGCCCCGGCCTCCATCATATGATAACCGCTGATGCTTACCGTGTTATACCTGGGCATATTTTTTGAGCAGTAACCGATAATATCCGAAACAATCCGCATGGACGATTCCGGAGGATAAATATAAGTATTGCGTGTGAGATATTCTTTTAAAATATCATTTTGAATGGTTCCCATGAGTTTTTCCTGGGAAACGCCCTGCTCTTCTGCAGCAACAATATAACCGGCAAGCACCGGCAGGACAGCCCCATTCATCGTCATGGAAACCGACATCTTATCTAAGGGGATACCGTCAAATAATATCTTCATATCCTCGACAGAGTCGATTGGAACACCGGCTTTGCCGACATCGCCGATTACTCGGGGATGATCGGAATCATAACCGCGATGGGTGGGTAAATCAAAAGCTACAGATAACCCCTTTTGCCCTGCCGCAAGATTTTTGCGGTAAAATTGATTGGATTCCTTTGCCGTTGAAAATCCGGCATACTGACGGATCGTCCAGGGCCTGTTGGTATACATGGTCGCCCGGACACCGCGAACAAAGGGATCAATCCCCGGAAGAATATTAACAAATTCAAGGTTCTCAAGATCCTCAGCTGTATATAAGGGCTTAATCTCAATTCCTTCAGGGGTCGGTTTCGTTAATTCATCAACTGGCGTTCCCCTTAATTCTTTTTCAGCCAGTTTTTGCCATTTTGATATCTCTGGATGATCAGCCATCTCCATGCTCCTTAATAAAATAATTTAACGTTCACATAATTCCACAAGCACACCGCTGGTCGCTTTGGGATGCAGAAATGCAATTTTCGCGCCACCGGCACCATTCCTTGGGGTTTCGTCAATGAGCCGTACGCCTTTTTTCTTCAGTTCGGCAAGGGCTGTTTCAATGTTTTCCACCCGAAACGCGATATGCTGGATACCTTCACCTTTTTTCTCAATAAATTTTGCTATCGGGCCGTCCGGTGCTGTGGACTCCAGCAATTCAACCTCACTTTTCCCCACCGGGAAAAAGGCGGTTTTGACTTTTTGGGCTTCCACTACTTCATCCCCTTCAAAATCCAGCCCCAATATATCCGTCCAGAAATTTTTTCCGTTTTCTATGCTGTTAACCGCAATACCGATATGATCAATTTTTAATATTTTCATAGCATTCTCTCCAATAGAGTGTGAGTTATGGCATAGTACCCTGGTAATCGTAATTTTGGGTACAGTTTTTAAAATATCTGACTATAACAATTCGGCAACGTTCAGGTTTTGTCCGGCAATCATTTTAAATACCCTGTGCCTTTTTTAATAAGTTCATCCGCAATCAGCAGTCGGCGTATCTCAGACGTGCCGGCTCCGATTTCATAAAGTTTGGCATCCCTGTATAAACGATTGATTGGATATTCCAGGGTATAGCCATACCCGCCATGAATCTGGAGGGATTCATTCACCGCGCGGGATGCGGCTTCTGCCGCAAAAAGGATTGCCGCAGCTGCCAATTTATGGACTTCAGTCCCTTTCCCGCCGCCTGTGGATTTGTCAGCCAGAATGGCCGAACGGTAAACAAGGCCTTTTGCTGCTTCCATTTCTGTATACATATTGGCCAGCTTTGCCTTTACAAGCTGAAAATTACAGATGGGCTCACCAAACTGATGTCTTTTTTTTGCATAATCAAGAGCCAGTTCCAGGGCTGCTTCACCAATACCTATGCTTATTCCGGCAACAACGGTTCTTTCAATGTCAAGGCCGGTCATCATCACCTTTATGCCTTCATTTACCCGCCCCACCACGTTTTCGGCCGGAACACGGCAGCTTTGAAACACAAGTTCTCCGGTACTTGAACCACGATTTCCCATTTTTTTTATTTTTTGCGAAACGGAAAACCCCGGAAAATCTTTTTCTATTATAAAGGCTGTAATTCCCCGGGCTTTTTTATCCATGTCTGTTTTTGCGTAAACCAGAGCGACATCGGCGTCAGGAGCGTTGGTGATAAACATTTTATTCCCGTTTAAAATAAAATATTCGCCATCTTTTTCTGCTGTTGTCCGGATACCTACGGCGTCTGACCCGGCGTCCGGTTCGGTTAACCCCAAACATCCGATTAATTCTCCTGAACAAAGTCCAGGCAGGTATTTTTGTTTTTGTGCCGTTGAGCCGTTTATCTCTATATTATGGGCACATAGATTCGCGTGGGCACCATAGGACATGGCCAGGGCGGGACATATTTTAGCTATTTGTACCACAGCAAGGGTGAAGGTGAGGGTATCATATCCGCTACCCCCATATTCTTCAGCCATGTTCAGACCCAACAGACCTATTTGTCCCAATTTTTCCCATACACCAGGTGGGAATTCGTCGTTTCGATCAATTTCTTCTGAAACAGGAAAAATCTCTTTGAGCATAAATTCACGCACATTTTTTAAAATCATCTTTTGTTCACGGGATAATTCAAAATCCATAACGGCCTATCTCCTTAAATCAAACTTTTATATTAATCCGGTCCTTCAATTTCTTTAAACATCTAAAAGTAACTACTCTTGATAAATCAGAAAAAAGGTAGTATCAGAAGTCATTCACAGTTTAAGTTTTCAGCATCCGCTGTCGGAATAATTTTTCAATGATTTCAGAAAGACCGCTGATATTATCCATAAATTCCAATTGATCCGCCGAAAAATACCCTTTCAGGAACTGCTGAGTCTGCAGATTGCATCCGCAACCGATTGTAAAGACCTCAACATCATGCGCCCGGCAGTATTTAAGCGTATCACCGAGGCTGAGCCCACAATTGGCGGCCCCGTCGGTTATATGGATGATCATGCTGTTTTTATACTTTTTATTCAGCATCATGGCCGCAGCCATGATGGACTGTCCTGACGGTGTCCGCCCCTTGGGAATGACAGAGTACATTTTCCCGCCATAGTAAAGCTGGGTGAGCATACATACGCCACCGTCCTCGGAATAAGCATAGATGTCAATCAGGTTATCAAAGCCAACAGCAGCCTTTGCCAGAGAAACAAAAATTTTTTCTGCTGTCTCCCATGGCCTTTTACCGCCTGACTTTCCTCCCATGGATGATGATGCATCCGCAATAATACAAACATGCCATGGAAAATCAGATACAATAAGCTCTTTTTTTTTAAAGACTCTGCCATCCATGGGGACACGATAAAGACGCCGGGGATCAATCTTGCCTTCATACTGCGCCTTTTTTATGTACCTTTTGCGGCGGCGCATAAAAAGAGACTGCTGCTGTAAAAATATTTTTCTGAGCCGGTTAACAAGCATCTCATCAGGCTGGAAATCGCTTATCGACTGGCTTTTCCTGACGATTGTTTCCATGGATTTTGCTTCAGGCTCTTCAACCGCCACAGCAATTACATCTGTCAGATCATTCTCGCCATCCTCAAGGGCTGCCTTTAAGCGGTTTAAAAGGTCATCCGGATCGGCAGAAGCCTGGTTTGATTCATCCGTATTCTCATTCTCATCCTCATCGTCATCGTCGTGATAACCGTCATCCGTCTCACCCTGTGGAGCCGCTTCATCTCTAAAATTAATCGCATCAGGAGAAAACTGGAATTCTTCCCATTGAAAAATCTCATCAGCAACCCGCTCCCAAATATCCATATAAACATCTTTTCTTCTGGCTCGCCTTTCAGTAATGGATGGAAACAATGCGATATTGGACAGTTCTTCTGTAAGATGGCTTAATATTTCAAGCGGTCCATAATAATAGGCATGCAGATTCTTTGCCTGTTCATCAAGGATTGTTGCTGCCCGCCAGACATCTGCAAGACTTGCCGGGCTGGGCGGCAATGCCGGATCTCTTCTGTCCGTTTCCCGTTCCAGGCGCCAGTATCGAGCCAGATAATGAGACCATACAGACGATTTCGCCCGCAGGTTAATATAGATATCCTCGGCAGCCGCTATAACATTATTCAAATAACGATAAACGGAGTCCGATACGGTCAAAGCCTCCTTTTCCACCTTGCCGGTAACCCACTCGCGCCATTCAAGGGAAGACATTCCTTCAAGCACCACCTGCCCGACCAGAGCATCGAAGGTCTCGAATGAAACCGGATAGTTTTCTTCTGCCACACCGGGATCAAGAAGTATAAACCGATTATCCGTTTCAACCATTCCTTTCCAGAAAACCGGTTTCACATTCCGGCCGATATAACCGGCCACCTTTCGTAAGGCCCGTAAACAGAGCATAAGCTCGGCGGTTTCATCGCCTGAACGGTTTTTCCGCCAGAATTCCGAATAAGTGGTCATTTTAAACCCTCTTGTCCGTTTTCAAATATTTATTACCGCTGACCATCGGGAAGATAGGGGACATAGGCACCTGCATCGGATTTTGTCTCGTGATCACCGGTCTCAACGTGTACCGCAAGAAGCAATGATTCAAGGGCATCTCTCGATACCTGCAGGCCGTAAATCAACGCCTCTTTCAAAGACGAGCCCAGGGATACCAGCTCGGCGATCATCAGGCTGTGACGAATTGAGATATTCAGATCAGCCTGTTCGTTATTCCTGATTTTTCCGATAATACTTAAAACCTGTTCAGCTTTTGTTGCATCAATCCCGGTTTTTCTGATCAACACCTCCTTTTCTACCGCCAAAGGAAGATATTCCAGATGAATACGATAGAATCTGTCTTTAAGGGCAGCATCAAGCGTATCTGTACCTGTAAATCCATCCCCTTCGTTCATGGTGGCAAAAAAAATGACCTGGGGCGCTACCTTGACAAATCCCAGTTCATCGATCCAGATACACCGGTCTTCGGACAAAATAGAAAAAAGTTCATTTAAGGCATGTGGCGACTCTGACCGATTAATCTCTTCCAGATGAATCACGCAACCCGGTGTCTGAATTGCTTCAGGAAACAAAAATTCCTTGTAAAAAGTTTCACCGCCTTTTAGCCGCTGCTGGCCAAAAAGTTCCCCGGACTCGGATAAAAGCCCGACCTGAAAGGTCGCCATCGGCCTTTTATAAATGCCGGCAAACTGACGGACCATGGATGACTTGCCGCATCCCTGATTCCCTGTAATCAGTAGATTTACCGGGTGTTTTTCAGACATTTTCTTAAATCGTTCCAGGACAATTCTGTCCTCATTTAAAATAAAAAAGTTTGGGTCGATGGCCGGAGCCTTCAACTGCCTGGGTGTATCAGTCATAATATCAAATGCCCCCTCTCTTCTTGTCTTAAACGTTGATTTCTTAAAGCCGTTTCAAGGGAAATTAACACATCCGGATGTTGCTGCTTTATTGTTCCCATGGGACAAATACCTCATCCGGATGATCAAAAATATAGCCCAGGCGGGCTTGTGAATCTTCTCTTACGACGTTTTGAGTGGCCGCATCAAAATTTTTGGATTCTATCCACCGCTCCAGCAACTGCCCCCCTGGCAACCACATCTCCATCGTTTCTTTTTCAGTTACCCAGGCTTTAAGCTTTACTCCGAACCGACTTAAAATTTGCCAGACATTGTCCCGGTCACGCCGGTCACAATAGACCATCATCACGCATTCTTCTATACCCAGGTTAACAGATGGCACTCTGTCATATTTGATAACCGGGATTTCTTTACTCTCCACAAAAGGATCAAGCTTTATCGCCAGCTCGTCCAGCCATAATTTTTCCCCTAAAACAATCCATTTGCCCCAGAATTGAAGCACTTCCCCGTTGGTCATTTCCTGCCCGTTGCGAATAGTATATTTCTTCCCGAGCATAATTTTAGGATGGAATATGAAAATGAATTTTGAGTCCGGGTTATCCTGTATCATGATATAAATACCTTAATTTAAGTGATATAATTTACCCGCCGGCGGCAAGCGGGATAATACTGATTTCGTCACCATCCTTAACTGTGGTTGAAAGTCCATCAAGACTCCGAAGGTTATCTCCGTTAAGAAAAATCAATACATTGGAGATGTTCCCTTTCGGGTCAATCAGATGCTCCTTTACACCGGGAAATCTTTTCTCAAGACGATCAATACAGTCAAGTATCCGTTCACCCTGGTCACCCTGGCAGGAATATTCTGTTTCTCCTTCGAACCAGCGTTTTAACGAACCTGGAATTATTATTTTAACAGGCATTGGTTGTCCCCCATTAAATCTTGTCAGTCTTTCCGAATAATTTGCCTTAACCGCTAAAAAGACGATTCCGCCATCTTTACAGCAGAGCCATCAAAGTTTTTTATGTTTTTTATTTTACCCATGGAAAGGGGGAGCACCGAAAAAGCAAAATATCCGGCCTGGCGAATCTGGCCATCATAAAAAGCGGCTTCACTGTTTTTCCGGATAACATCGTCCTTTTTTTCTTCATCAACGTTTGCCAAACGCTTTTCAAGTTTTGGAAAGGCCACCACAGCCCGCCACAGAAGCAGCCAGGAAAGAACAACGTCGCCCATGACCTCTAAAAATGGATAAGCATGAGAAAATGCCGTGAGGACTTTTTCCGACATGGCATTTTGACCGAGGGAAAACGCGCATTCAACCAATTGGTCAGAGGCTGCTTTAACCTCAACCGCAATCGGGGCCAGTTCTTTTATTTTCTCAGCAAGGGATGCCGTCTTTTTTATCTCAGCAATCAGGTTCATAAAATATTCACCCTTGGCCATTCCCAGCTTTCTTGCCAGAAGATCCATGGCCTGAATGCCGTTGCTCCCTTCATAAATACTGAATATTTTTGAATCCCTCAACAGCTGTTCCACAGGATATTCCCGTGTATAACCATATCCACCGTAAACCTGGACTGCCTGTGTACAGACTTCAAAAGATTTGTCAGCACTGTATGCCTTTACGATGGGAGTCAGCAGCTCAATCAGTCCTTGCCAGCGGGCTTTATCCTCATCATTTTCAGCCGTCAGGACTTTATCAAAACAAAGGCCGACATAATAATTCAGACTCCGCATCCCTGATACGTGGGCTTTCATCCAGATCAACATTCGACGTATGTCCGGATGATTGATAATGGGGACCTGAGGCGCATCAGGATCGGCCATTTTCAGGAGATGTTTTCCCTGCAAACGCTGCTTCGCATATTCGACGGCGTACAGGTAGGCGCTGCTGGCCAACGAAAGTCCCTGCATCC
>JAOZOL010000048.1:11386-12897 GCA_029933295.1 Desulfobacterales bacterium
GCATATTCGACGGCGTACAGGTAGGCGCTGCTGGCCAACGAAAGTCCCTGCATCCCCACACCGAGGCGCGCTTCATTCATCATATGAAACATGGCACGCATGCCCTTATTCTCTTCACCTAATAGCAGTCCTCTGCATTTTCCCGATGCACCCAGAGTTACAGAACATGTAGCACTGCCATGGATACCCAATTTTTCTTCAATCCCGTCACACCTGACATCATTTAAATCACCGAGGCTCCCATCATCCTTGACCCATATTTTGGGAACGATAAAAAGAGATATCCCCTTGGTGCCGTTGGGAGCGCCTTCAATCCGCGCCAAAACGGGATGGATGATGTTTTCGGTAAGATCCTGTTCCGCTCCGGTAATAAATATTTTACTGCCGGTGATGGTATATGTACCATCGGGATTCTTTACAGCAGAAGTGGTCAGGGCACCTACATCAGACCCCGCCTGGGGTTCCGTTAAAAACATGGAGCCTCCCCATTTGCCGGCATACATTTTTTCGAGAAAAAGTGTTTTCTGCTTTTCGGTACCAAATGTTTCAATCAGCTTGCCGGCTCCGTGGGCGATGCCCGGATAAATCATGAACGCGCAGTTTGCTCCACAAAAATATTCAGCACAGGCATTGGCAACAATAGTCGGCATCCCCTGCCCGCCAACAGCAGGGTCATCAATAGTTGCTATCCACCCACCCTCACCGAGAAGCCTGAAGATTTTTTTAAACGAGGCGGGTGTTTTTACTTTTCCATCTTCAAAGATACAACCATCCTGATCCCCTTCGGCATTGGTGGGCAGTATCTCCTTGATTGCCAGATTCCGTGCTTCATTGACGATCATCTTGACAGTCTTTTTGTTGAATTCATCAAATTGTTTCGTCTGTGAAAGCTCTTCAATGCCCATCTGCTCAAAAAGGACAAAATCAACATCACTCCTGTCCGCAATAAGTTGTGCCATTTATCTTCATTCTCCTTTCAACACGTTGAATTTTCGATATCGACCAAATTTTACATACAATAATTTTTAAAAGTGGGTCTGAAATCCGCTGCAATTTTTTATAAATTCTCCATATTACCCAGGCAACGCTTTTTCTTTTCAGATTTAATTAGTAATACAAGAATTGTGCCATCAGAAAACAAAACGCCTTACTCCGTTTTTGGAAGGGGCCAGGTACAATATTATGGTCGTCCTGTTTGAATACTCGCTTTAATTTAAATTTAAATGCGCTATTAACAGAAACGGAATAGCATAATGGTGGCATCATACACATCGGACAAATTGGCCGTTTAAATGCTATGTTGTCCGATACGACCTTTTGCCTGCACAGGATTACTTAGAAGCAGTGAAAAATGAATTTTTTAATCACCCTTGATATTGTTTCATCTTCAGGGGGGGCTCTATTGCTGATTGATGCCCGTAATTTATTTTGGTCTGGTAATTGCATTCATAATTTTTTCATTGGACCTGACCATTATTCTGGATCGTTATTTTAATTATGAGAACAAAAAA
>JAOZOL010000319.1 GCA_029933295.1 Desulfobacterales bacterium
TGCAGTGATCATAAAAACACCGGGAGGTGGCGGTTTTGGTTCGCCGGACAGCTAAGGGAATAGGTGTTGAGTGGTCCACAGATGGGAGGTTTTCAATTACTCCCGGAACTGTCAAACTTTAAGTAATCCCCCGGCAAAACCGGGGGATTACTTATTGTATTTATCTTGTTGTATTTATCTTTGACTGTGAATAATAGTTAAGTTAGAATTTAATTATACTTTTCACTCATTCAGGATATCCCAATAGCAATTTTCGGCGACCGATTAAAACCGCCCCAATATGGTCCTCGAGATTTTTTCTTTCATAAATATGTGGGCTATTTGCCCCAGTGTTGCCAGTCATGACGGTGGCTATTTTCTGGGAGAGTCAGTTCAAACATCTGAATTTATCCGTTCCAGCTTGAAAAAGGGATAAATTATGACCAGATCAACCTTATGTATGCCAGTACTTTTTTCTCTTCTCTTTCTCGTAATCGCCGGCGTTGTCCCGGGCACATCCTTTGCCGCCGAGCAAAAACATAAAATTCTCTATGTCGACTCCTATCACGCTGAATACCCCTGGAGCGCCGGGATTACCTCCAGCATTAAAAAAGTGCTGGCAGAGCGTTCTGATATCAAATTTAAAATTGTCCGAATGGACACCAAGCGCAACATTTCTGAAGAGTTCAAAAAGGAAGCGGCATTAAAAGTCAAAAAACTGATTGAAGAATGGCATCCAGATATTGTTATCGCCAGTGACGATAATGCCTCTAAATATCTGGTGGCTCCCTACTACAGAGATAGCGACCTGCCGTTTGTATTTTGCGGAATAAATGGAAGCGCTAAGCCGTATGGGTTTCCGACCAAAAACATTACTGGAATGATCGAAGTCGCACTGGTAGAAGAGGGAGTTAAAGCACTGCAAAAGCTGACTCCCAAAAACCAGCGTATCGGCTTCATTGCAGCTGACGTAACCTCAACTCATCAAATCCTCGATTACGCACGCACCATTGTTGATATCCCTCCTGAGCGGATCCACTTTGTGACGACGATGGAGCAATGGCAGTCTGCCTACAAGCAGTTACAAAAGACAGCTGATATTCTCTTGGTTGGCCCATGGCACGGGATTACCGGTTGGGATGAAAAAGAGAATGTCGCTTTTATCCTTAAAAATAGTCGGATCCCCTCTGTCTCATTCTACAACTATATGTACCAGTACAGCCTTCTCTCCTTCGGCACTCTTGCGGAGGAGCAGGGTGAGTATGCCGCAAGGACAGCTCTTGCCATCCTCGATGGAGAAAACCCTGCCAATATCCCCGTTGTCCGCAACCACAAAGCTAAAATCCTTCTCAACATGAAGCTGGCAAAAAAAATGGGGATCAAGTTTCCACTCAGCCTGATCCAGAATGCCAGTTTTATCAGTGCCACAAAAAAGAAATTACTTTACGTTAATTCGTATCATCGAGGCTATGGCTGGAGCGATGGTATTGAAAGTGGACTGCTCAAAGCTCTCTCGATCACAGTTAAAGACGATGGCTCATTTGATACCACCGATAGTGATGTTGAGATCAAGATGGTCCGGCTGGATACCAAACGTAATCCCGAAGTAACGTTTAAAAAACAGGCCGCTCTTAAGGCCAAGAAAATCATTGACGAGTGGCAGCCCGATATTGTGGTTGTCAGTGACGATAACGCTGCAAAGTACCTGATTGCTCCTTACTACAAAAATAGTGAATTGCCAGTTGTCTTCTGTGGAGTCAACTACAGTGCAGCTCAATATGGTTTTCCAACTGACAATATTACCGGGATGATCGAAGTGTCCCCCAATCTTCAGGTCGTGAAATCGCTGAAACCTTATGCACATGGCGAGCGGGTAGGATATTTGGGAACAAATGTTTTAACCGGGCGTAAAGACGTGGAATGGTTGCTGGCGCAACCAGAGATTAAAATGGTGACCACCAGGCTTGTTGACACCTTTGAAGAGTGGAAAAAAGCTTATCTGAAATTTCAGAATTCAGTTGATATGTTGTTGATGATAAACCCTCTCAGCGTCAGTGGCTGGAACCATGAAGAAGCTGTCAGGCTGATCCTTGAAGAAACTAAAATCCCCTCCGGGACAACACTATTACAAACGGTCCCATACGTTCTGCTTGGACATGTCAAGTCTGCAGAAGAACAGGGCTGGTGGGCGGGGAAAACGGCTCTAAAGATACTTAAGGGAATTCCACCTTCACAAATTCCACTGGCAAAAAATAAAACTTCACACTACTACCTGAATATGATTCTTGCCAAAAAACTAAAAATTCAAATAACCATGCAGG
Source organism: Desulfobacterales bacterium (assembly GCA_029933295.1). Classification (GTDB taxonomy): domain Bacteria; phylum Desulfobacterota; class Desulfobacteria; order Desulfobacterales; family Desulfosalsimonadaceae; genus JAOZOL01. Next base: position 2,301 of record JAOZOL010000319.1, read on the forward strand.
ACATTGAAAAAGCTACCTTTGCCAATATGGAAAAAAGATGAAGATAAACTCAATTAAGACAAGGCTTCAGCTTATTGTATCAGCCGCCTTTTTATTGATGACAGCGAGCATCATTGGGGTTGTAAATAATAAAACGATGCAGATAATTGACGAAAATGCTAACGATTTTTACAGCGAAAAAGTCGATACTATCTGGCGGATGCTGGAGAGAAGCAACCACACATTGCAGCAAACGGGTCTGATTGAAGCCTATCAGGAAGATTTTCAACGCGCAGTCATTTCCGAAATAAAACGAACCTACTACAAGCAAAATGGGCCTCAGGCTTATCCCTTTATTATTGACAATAACGGCACAATCGTAGTGCATCCACTACTGCCAACCGGTTCTTCCGGAGAGGAGGAAAAGGATTTAATTACTCATCTGCCTTCTAAATGGCGCGGACAATTTATCGCCAATTATAAAGGTGTTGACAAGTGGTATTGTCAGCGCAAATTTGAGCCGTGGAATTGGGTCGTCGCCTACGCGGTACCCTTAAAGATTAAATACCAGTCGGCCGCCGACCTGCGCCTGACCCTCATCACTATTATCGGAATTATTTTTGTTGTCGTCCTCTTTCTCCTCATGTTCATGCTTACGCGCATCATCAACCCAATTATCGATTTAACAAAAATCACCGGCAAAATGACCGCAGGTGATTTCAAACAGAAATTTGGCCTGAAAAAAGAGATCAAGGGCAAGGATGAAGTTTCCCAACTCGGGCACAGCTTTATCCTGTTGCAGGAGTCGATTGAAGAGAAGATTAACAGTCTCAATAATGAAATTTATGAGCGCGAAAAAATCGAGGAACGTACCCGTTTACTTGCAACTGTGGTGGAAGAAGCTAATGAGGGAATTTGTATCATCAACCTTGACGGCCTTGTTACTTATGTCAACTCAGCCTGGGTTAAGATGCATGGTTTTCAATCTGCCGACAAGGTTATCGGGCAAAATTTTAAAATCTTCTATACAGAAGAACAATATAGAAAAGATGTTGTTGCCTGTCTCGATAAAGCTAGAGCGCAAAAATGGTGCTACGCTGAAGTCGCACATCTGCATCAAG
>JAOZOL010000320.1 GCA_029933295.1 Desulfobacterales bacterium
TGGGCTTCGGCCCAATTTTGACCAACAGCCACATTAACTTTCAACGGCACTTTAAACGCCCAGATGGTTTCCATAATATCTTTAGCCATATCTTTCACCATCTCCAATTCTTCGGGCGGCACTTCCAAAACGATTTCATCATGAACCGACAGGAGCATGACCGATTTCAACCCTTTTTCTGTCAGGGCCGCATCCACCTTAATCATGGCCAGCTTGATCAGGTCGGCCGCAGTCCCCTGTATTTTCGTGTTCACGGCCGCGCGCTCGGCAAACCGTCTGATATTGACATTTTTGATGTTAATATCCGGAAGGTATCGGATTCGACCCATTTCAGTGGATGTCACCTTTGTCTCCCGTGCGGTTTCAATGGTGGCATCGATGAATCGTTTTACACCACTGTATCTTTTGAAATAATTATCAATATAGGTCTGGGCCATTTTCCGGCTGATTTTCAGTTCTTTTGACAGGCTAAAAGCCCCCATGCCGTACATGATACCGAAATTAATCACCTTGGCCTGCTGCCGCAACTCATTGGTGATCATTTGCGGAAGAGCCTGAAACACTTCCGCAGCAGTCCGGGTGTGGATATCCTCATCTTTTGTAAATGCGTCAATCAGTATTTCATCATCTGAGTAATGGGCCAGCAGGCGAAGCTCAATCTGCGAATAATCGCAAGATACAAAAGACCAGCCATCTCTCGGAATAAACGCCCGGCGAATATCTCTGCCCTCTTCTGTGCGGACAGGAATATTCTGCAAGTTGGGCTGGGAGCTGCTCAGGCGACCGGTGGCGGTCACGGTTTGATTATATGATGTATGCACCCTGCCGGTTTCCGGGTTAATCAGTTCAAACAGGGCGTCAACATAGGTGGATTTCAATTTTGCCAGGGTGCGGTGCCGCAATACCTGCGCAGGCAGTTCGTGCTGATCCGAAAGTGTGGTCAACACCTCCACATCCGTTGAATAGGCGGTTTTCTTTTTTGTCTTTTTCTGAACCGGGAGTCGGAGCTTTTCAAAAAGAATCACCCCAAGCTGCTGTGAGGATTTAATATTAAATTCTTCTCCGGCAAGAGCGTAAATCTGCTGCTGAATCTGTTCCAGCTGAAAGGTCAGATCTTTGGATAGTTCCAAAAGCCGATCGCGGTCCACCCGGATACCGGTTTCTTCCATTCTCATTAATACGGGGATCAGCGGCATTTCAACGGTTTTGAGCAGATTTGTCAGGCCACGGGATTTGAGCAGGGGTTTGAATTTCTCGCATGCCGCAAGGGTGATGTCCGCGTCCTCGCAGGCGTAAGGGGCCGCCCTTTCAATGGGCACTTCACTGAAATTGTTTAGTTTTTTGCCATCACTGGCAGTGACTTCCGCATAGGTGATCATCTTGTGATCCAGAAAATCAAGGGCAATCTGATCAAGACCGTGGGCCCTTTTCTCAGGATTAATCAAGTAAGATGCCAGCATGGTATCAAAGACAACGCCGCAAAGATTCACCCCGTGCCGCCGGAGCACGGCCCAGTCATATTTGATATTCTGCCCGATTTTTTTAAATTCCGGACTCTCAAGTACGGGTTTTAATGATTCTAAAACCGCCTCCCGCGGAAGCTGCGCCGGTACATCCGGATAATCATGACCGCATGGGATATAAAACGCTTCATCGGGTTTAACGGCAAAAGACAGTCCGACCAGACCGGCCGTCATGGGGTTTACGGACGTCGTCTCCGTATCAACCGCAAAAATTCCTGTCTGTTTTAATATCTGTATCAGGCCAGACAACGCTTTTTCATCTAAAACGGTATGATATTGTTTTTTTGAAAGATCGGTTTTGATGGGATATGCTTTTTGAAGCTGCCGGAATTCCAGTTCTTTAAAAAGCGCTGCCAGCTTTGCGTTATCCGGTTTGGTCAGCCGCATGGCGGCCATATCAATATCAATGGGCGCGTGTGTGTTGATTGTCGCAAGTTCCCTGCTCATCAGCGCCTGATCTTTATTTTCGATCAGTTTTTCCCGCTGCTTTACAGCCTTGATCTGGTCTATATGATCATAGATCCCGGCCATACTGGCGTATTCCTTGAGCAGTGCAATGGCGGTTTTAGGGCCGATGCCGGGCACGCCGGGGATGTTGTCCGCAGAATCACCGGCCAGTCCCAACATATCCAGCATTTGTTCCGGCTCAAGTCCATGCTTATTCATCACAGCATCCCGGTCGATCAATTCATCTTTCATTGGGTCCCATATGACAATCCGATCTGTAATCAGCTGCATGAAATCCTTATCACCGGTGACCATAATCACATCAAAGCCACGGGATGCGGCTTTTTGGGCAACCGTGCCGATCAGGTCATCTGCTTCATATTCTGAGAGTTCAAAAATCGGAATATTAAACCCATCCGTGACCGCTTTGATATAGGGGATCTGAACCGCCATATCATCGGCCATGGGCGGCCGGTTGGCTTTATAGTCAGTATAAATTTTATGCCGGAATGTGGGCCCTTTGGCATCAAAAAACATGGCTGCATAATCAGGAGACTTGTCTTCGATGAGCTTGATCAGCATCCGGGTAAATCCGAAGATCGCGTTTGACGGAAATCCTTTTGACGTGGCAAGACTCCGAACTGCATGATAGGCGCGATGAATATACGCCGTGCCGTCGATTAAATAAACTTTTTTTTGATCCGGCATGATAAAGGGGGTATCCGATTTATGGGGTTAACGGTTCAGGTAGAAGGCTGAAATAATTTTCCAGCAGACACCTATCTTCTTGACCTTCCTCCTATCGTCCTGACCCGTTCAAAATATCTTCTATCTCTTTTAATCTACTGATATGATAATCACCGGCAAGGGACTGATCGCCATAAGCCACAAGCGGCACTCCCGCAGCTTTTGCGGCCAGTTCATCGAGTTTCGAGTCACCGATATAAATCATTTGCTCCGGTGCAACATGAAAATAGTCCAGCACCCGTATTAACGGGTCCGGAAACGGCTTGGGGCGGGGCACATCAAGGGCTGTTACCACCAGATCAAAATAATGATCGATGCCGTGAACGCGAAGCACCTTGTTCATGGTATCCGTCCGGTTGGTGGCCACCGCGATATGAATTCTGCCGGTGTATTTTTCCAGCAGCGGTATTAAATCAGGCTCCATCTCCATAAATTTAAGATAGGGATCATACCCGATCTTTTTACGCAATTCATGAGCTGCCGCAGCACTCTCAGGTTCGGGAAAAAGGTAAGCAACAGCTTCATCCACCGTATGCATTTGTGCGTAGGAAAATTGATCGGGCGTCATTGAAGGACGCCCGAGATGTTCCAAGAGATTATTATAATATGCCTTATTCGCTTTTTCCGTGTCAAACAACACTCCGTCACAGTCAAAGGTAAGGACTTTGATCGTATTCAT
>JAOZOL010000321.1 GCA_029933295.1 Desulfobacterales bacterium
TTATTTGGAAGTCCCATCTACTGCGTTGTAGCGGTTTTTCAGACTTTCAATATACGACTTGTATTATTTCAATCCTGAAAAACCACTACTCCTTGTATATGGAACTTTTAACTTAGCCATCCGGCTACTTTTACGAGTTTGTCAATATTTGATTTTGATGGTTTAGCGATTTTTTTTACTTTTCAAATGACAGACGCTCATTGGAAAGTTCGGCAATCAGGGCTTCTACCGTCCATTTTTCCGAGGTCGGGGTCAATGTCGCCCATAACGGTTTTGGTAGCTTGAGTTTTTTGTATGCAGCCATGGTTTGATGTAATTCTTTTTCAGTCAGTCCGGACATGATGATTGCACGTTCCAGTTCACAGTCACCGTCCAGCCCTGTCTGATGTTCCCTGGTTAACATATTTTTCATTAATTCAAGCCGGTCTTTTATGGCTGTAAATACCACAGGAATATCTTTTAATTTTTTGTTTTTCGTCATGCTTAAAATGGTTCTTCGCTCATCAGACGAAAATCCGCAAACCAGCATGCATCTTGGTCCATACATCCTTTTTTTCGAATCGCCCACTCGCTTAAGTTTGGTATGGCTCATAATAATCCCTTTTTTATTAGGTTGACCTTGGATATATTTGTTCTTGATTCTTCGCCGCCGTCAACTGTAAACTGTAAACCCGCGATGACCCCAGGTAAAAATATTGACATTTCAATGTATAAGACAACGCATAAAGCAGAATTATTTATATATAGATTTAATTCTGATAACATCATTTTTGATTTTTTAAAAGAAATATAGAGATTGGGACATCGCCCAGATGTTTTCCGTGCGGGCATGGCTGTTTTACGCTGAACCGAGACACCATGAATGTGGATTTAAGGGAGTTTTTATGAGTAATGATCGTTTTGATAAACAGATTCAATTTATTATTGAAATTGACCGGTTAAAACAGGTATATCGTCAAACATACTTGACCGACGGTTCGCGGTTTGAGAATTCCGTTGAGCATTCATGGCATCTGGCAATGATGGTATTGGTGCTGTCTGAGTATAAAAATTATGAAAACCTTGATTTGTCTCGGGTAATGAAAATGGTACTGATTCATGATATTGTTGAAATAGATGCCGGCGACACTTTTTTATATGATGATAACCTGTTAAAAAATCAAAAAGAACGTGAAACAACTGCTGCGGATCGTATATTTAATCTGCTGCCGGCGGATCAGGCAGAATCTTTTCGTGAGCTATGGGATGAATTTGAAATCCGTCAAACCAGAGAAGCCAAATTTGCTGCCGCATTGGACCGTTTTCAGCCAATATTACATAATGTAATAACCAAGGGGAAGTCCTGGAAACACCATGGTGTGAAAAAAGAACAGGTGGTCCGGAAATGTCGCCACATGAAAGAAGGTTCGGCCGTTTTTTGGGAGTATGCTTTAAGGTTATTGGAATCTGCGGAAGCAGACGGTTATTTTTCCTAATAGTAATTATAGAAAGGATTGTATATGAAATTGTTGATTATCGGTGGAGTTGCCGGAGGTGCCACGGCAGCCGCCAGAGCGAGGCGTTTAAATGAAAATGCTGAAATAATTTTGCTGGAAAGAGGTGAATATATTTCTTTTGCCAACTGCGGTCTTCCTTATTATATCGGCGATGTCATTAAAGAACGGGACAATCTGCTGGTCACAACTGTTGAGGCATTCAGTGATCGTTATCAGATCGACATTCGTGTTTTTTCAGAGGTGATCTCCATAGATCGAAAAAATAAAGAGGTTGAGATTAAAAATCTTCAAACCGGAAAGACCTATCGTGAATCCTATGATAAAATTATTTTGTCCCCCGGCGCAGAACCGGTAAGACCTCCCCTTGACGGCATTGCGCTGGATAATATTTTTAATCTTCGCAATATTCCGGATACAGATCGTATCAAGGCTTTTGTGGATTCAAACAAACCTCAATCTGCTGTCATTGTGGGAGGTGGATTTATTGGTCTGGAAATGGCAGAAAATCTGGTAATTCGGGGCGTAAAGACAACGATCATTGAAAAAATGGAACAGGTGATGCCGTCTCTGGATTATGAAATGGCCGGTCTTTTACATGCACATTTAAAGGAAAAAGGCGTTGAATGCGTTTTGGGAGACGGAATTTTATCATTTTCAAAAACCGTGGATGGTTTGTCTGTTTTAACGGAAAAGGGCAGACATGTTCAGTGCGATATGGCGATACTGTCCATTGGTGTCAAACCGGAAAACCGACTGGCCAGGGATGCCGGTCTGGCCATCGGTGAACTTGGCGGGATCAAGGTTGATTCGACGATGCGGACATCCGATTCTGACATATACGCGGTGGGGGATGCAGTGGAAGTTACAAATTTTCTTTCCGGTCTTGTGACTATGGCGCCATTGGCCGGACCGGCCAATAAGCAGGGGCGTATTGCCGCTGACAATGTCATGGGCCGACGGACCATTTTCCGGGGCACCCTTGGCACATCGGTTGCAAAAGTTTTTGATTTAACGGTTGCCTCCACCGGTGCCAGTGAAAAGTATTTAACCAATAACCATATACCGTTTCTGGCACGATATACCCATTCAGGGTCGCATGCCTCGTATTATCCGGGGGCTGAAATAATGTCGATTAAACTTCTTTTTTCACCGAGTACGGGTAAAATTTCAGGTGCCCAGATTATTGGAAAAGATGGCGTTGATAAGCGCATTGATGTCATAGCAACAGCTATTCACGGATCAATGACGGTGTATGATCTTGAGGAGCTTGAGCTGGCTTATGCGCCTCCGTATTCATCGGCAAAGGATCCAGTTAATATTGCCGGTTTTGTCGCAGCAAATGCGATAAAGGGAGATGTCAGGAATATCAACTGGAGCGAAATGGCCGACATTGATACGGATCAGGAAATACTTATTGATCTTCGTAATAAGGATGAACTTGAAGAAGAGGGCAGCATTGAAGGGGCGCTGCATATTCCTCTTGACGAGCTGCGAAGTCGTGTAGACGAACTTGATAAAAATAAAAAATATATATTGTTTTGTGCCGTCGGCCTCAGGGGCTATATCGGTTATCGAATTATGACACAGCACGGATTTACGGCCAGGAATTTAAGCGGTGGATATATGACATGGCTTGGCGCAAAGGAAAAAATTATGAAGGAATCCCCATCTACGCCTTTATGGCGGGCTGAGTAAGTATAGATGAATGATAATGATCTTGTTTATATATGACGTCTTATAGCCGTTATACTTTGCCGTCGCAATTTGACTTTTATGGAGGATAAAATGAACAAGGATAAGAAGGAAAATACATTATGAACATTGACAAAGGGGTATTTAGATTTGCCGGGAGTTTTACTTTGATCAGTCTTTTATTATCTCAGGTGCATAGTCCTTA
>JAOZOL010000049.1 GCA_029933295.1 Desulfobacterales bacterium
ATGGCGAAGGGGTCAAGTCCATTCTTGACCTTTTATAATTATAAAAATGGCCCTGGCAATTACCATATCTTCCTGATTCGTAATTTTTATATTATAGGGACTTCCGGGAATCATCCTGACGCTTTTTTCAAGATATTCAACAAGGGAGGCATCATCCGTGCCCCTGAGACCTTCTGCCATGGCATGATCATGGGCTTCTTTTATCAATGAATACTGAAACGCCTGGGGGGTCTGGGCAAGCCAGGCATCACGCCGTTGCATTGTATTTAAGATATAACCATCTTTGCCCACATTTTTAAGTGTATCAACTGCAGGAACACCCAGGATACACCCCCCGTCTTTTGCCGCGCCATTGATACAATCTTCAATTAGTTTTGGGGTTACAAACGGCCGGACACCGTCATGGATAACAACGATGTCATTCTTGTCGGTTATGGCCTTCAATCCATTGTAAACGGAATCCTGACGTTCTTTTCCCCCGGAAACCAGCTCAATCTCAGATGTCAAATGAATCGGTGCAAGTATATGATTTCTGCAAAACTCAAAATCAATTTCAGGAACAACAAGATAAATTCGGTTAACCAGAGGGCAAGAATCAAAGGCAAGGAGCGTATGAGAAAGGATCGGCAGGTTCCCGAGTAAAAGGTATTGCTTCCGGATATCCGAGTTCATCCGTTCCCCTTTTCCTCCGGCAACAATCACGGCGCATGCAGATATCATAATACCTTTTTCTATGGCATCTACCTTAAATATTGAAGACTTTTGGGCAGCGGAATCCCCTTGCCGATCTGATCTTCGCCATAATTCACGCCGGCAAGGGTCTTGATATCATTTAACGCACGGGTATCTCCCTCAAACACAACCTGCTTGATATTTTCTTTTGCAATTTTTCCGCCTGCCCACTGAATATCAAGCACACTGCTGGCATCAAACTGATCTCCGCCGGCAATCATTTTCACTTCACCCCCGTAATTCTGAACAATCTTGGCGACCATGAGGCTGGGCCGACAATGAAATCCTAAATCCTGAGGGATCCCCACGGTAATCGATGAACGTTCAACGGAACTCTTCAATATTTCCCGGGCTACTTCCTGGCCATAGGAAAAAAACTGGTTCACATAATACAAACCATAATTAATGGTACAATCCAAAAGAACGGCCGGGTCAACAAATTCGGACAACTTTTCACACGCCTGTTGATATGTATGTTTATATCCTATGACAATAAGATGGCGTTCGTAGAAATGAAGCAGCCGCCCCATGACCTGGAGCAGATGATATATCACGGAAAAATAAGACCGGAATTGTTTTAATATACGGTTGCCGAATAAAAAACCGCCATGAATAATATAGGAGTCAAAGGATGATTGCAGGTTGTGGACCTGCATTTCAAACCGTCGGATCTCCACCTCATTGACACGGGAAGGAACCAGTGCCTTTAGCCCGTCCTGGTCATAATCTTCAAAAAATTCAAACGTGTCAAAATCTTTTGCGATGGATATGAATGCATTTGCAACCTTCACAATATATTTGCGATATTGGTCTTTTTGTTCATCTTCAAAATCATGTTCCAGCCTGTCTCCGGTTGAAATGCCGGGAAAATGTTCAGAGCGAAACCCTTTTTCAGGAAGCTTGATGTTCAAACGCCGGGCTTCATCAAGAATTGCCGGGGCCAGCTTCATCAGGGATGTTGTCATAAAATCAAGTGCAACGTCTCCGTTTTTCCTGAAATCTTCACGATTTTCAATATCATAAAATACTAATCGATTGGAGATGTGTCTCTGGGCATATCCCCCGAGACTGATGTGCCTGACAGCGGCGGCAAGCTCTCGATAAAAATACCAGTTGGAATTATTTATAGCCCCGTGAAAATCAAGAAAATCTTCCAGCAAATGAGAAGAAGTGATCAGTTTTGCATAAAAACTTTTTGTAAAAATGTTTTCAGATGATTCACAACTTTCAATATACAGAAAACATTTCAGATATTCACGCGAATGAAATCTGGCCTTTTCGTTAAATGAAATATCGCACGACGCTTTTCTGTCTGTTTCCTCGCTCATGGACGACCTACATCATATCTTTCTGGGTTTCAGTGACCGCCTTATCAATCTCAGAGGCAAGTCCCGGGGGCAATCCCTGGATATCAACATTTAAAAAACCACGGACAATGGTTGATACTGCTTCATCCTCATCAAGTCCCCTTGCCATTAAATACTCGATCTCTCTTTGATCAATTTTTCCCACAGCCGCCTCATGAGACATTTCGACCCCCGGCGCATGGCCCTGGAGTTCAGGGATTGCATGCATAATACCGTCATTTAAAATAAGCCCTTTGCACTCCAGATGGCCTTTACATCCTGCAACCTTGCCAATCATCTCGCCCCGGGCAATAATCGTTCCGCCCACGGTAATGGCCCGGGAAATAATCTCAGCCCGTGTTCCCGGCTTGTTTAAAAAAACGCGTGAGCCGACATCCAGGTGGCAGCCTTTGGGAGCAACCAGGATACTGTTAAAGTGAGCAACTGCATCCTTTCCATCAAGATAGGTCGTGGGATTCATCTGCAGGGAACCCACAGCACGCAGGGAAATATAATTAGAAACAAACACGCCGCCCTCTTCCACATGAACAGCAGTTCTCGGGCGGACATTAATGCTTTTCCCCCAGTCATGGATCATTGTAAAATTAAGGGTTGCCCCTTTTTTTACGTAAATTTCCGAAACACCAACATGAAGCCCGGAGACCAGATGCGGAGATGTCGAGCACCCGGTAATGATATTCATTTCAGAATTTTTTTCAGCTATTACGACGTTATGGACGTTCTGGGAAAAGCCTTCTTTGGCAATATACAAACAGGACTGAACCGGATGCTTAACCTTAACACCGGGCAGGGATCGGATAAAATATCCTTCATGGGGTTTCTGCTTTGCTAATTCGGTAAATTGATCTTTTTGAGGTGAAATATATTTCCAAAGGTAATCAGGCAGCCATTCATGTTTTTTTAAAGCATCGGAAATGCCCATGACCTCAACCCCTTCGGCCATGGTCTTAGAGTGGATTACCGAACAATCTTTCTGAATAAATGTTCCTGCACGATCGAGTTCCGCAATATCAACGCCCACATTCAACCACTGATTTGAGTCAGATGATTCAATCTTCGAGAGATCGTTTACATATTCATGCGGACCGGCCTCTGATTGGTAATTTTTTAAATCAATATCTGTTATTGCTGGTTTATTTACATGGCGCATCTGACACACTCCTCATACCCGTATTCCCTGATCCATTTTAATATTTCCCTTGCGTTTCTCAAACAGCACAAATGTCCGTTATATAACACCTGGCCTTTGTCCGCAGTAATATAGTCCAGGATATGACCCGTATGGGTAATGACAAGGGCGGATTTGCTTCTTGTCTTCAAATGCGCATGCTCCTTCACCATGCTGCGTGGATGCTTGACGCCGCGTTCCAGAAGCGTGTTGACGACATCGCCCAGAAGAACTATGTTTTCCAAATCCACGCCTGATTCCGGTTCGTCCAGCAAAACCAGATCAGGGTTCTGCGCCATCAACTGAAGCATTTCCGATCGTTTAATTTCACCGCCTGAAAAATTACGGTTTACGTCCCGTTCCAGAAAATTTTCAAAATTCAGCAGTTTCGCTAATTTATCAACTTCAACATTCCTGTCCCTGCCGCATAACGCAACCAGATCCCTTGTCTTTAATCCGTTTATCGTTGGGGGCCGCTGAAATGACACGCCCACACCAAGACGGGCACGTTCATGAATGGGCATGTGTGTAATATCTTCACCCTTAAATGTAATTTTTCCATGTGTGACGGTATAACCGGAAAATCCGGCAATTGACATCATTAAAGATGTTTTACCTGAACCATTCGGCCCGAAAAGGATATGGGTTTCGCCTTCGGGAATTTCCATATTGATCTGTGTCAATATCGGTTTACCGCCAACTTCAACTGAAAGTTCTTCAATATTCAACATGTCATTTCTTTCTTTTAATATTAATGGAATTTTTTAACAACGCCATCAGTTAAAATCGGTCGGTGCGGCCAGTAAGCCGAATTCTGTTTCCGATTCGGGTTACCCCGGACCGGACAACGATCATTCATCTTATGTATGACGGTTACCCGTCATCTCTTGCGACCTACCCGGGAGCTTGGACGGGCCGCCCTCAAGCACTCCCCTATTTGGTCTTGCACCGGGTGGGGTTTACATAGCTTCCCCGGTCACCCGGGAAACTGGTGCGCTCTTACCGCACCGTTTCACCCTTACCCGGCACTCAACTCACAAGTTGTCATTCCAATCAACCAGACGAATAAATTCTGAGTTGAGTGCCGGGCGGTCTGCTCTCTGTTGCACTTTCCTTCACGTTGCCGTGACTCCAGGTTATGGAGCACCCTGCCCTGCGGTGTTCGGACTTTCCTCCGGATTAATAAAAATTAACCCGACGATCGTTTGGACCGCACCAACCGTTAATATAATACATAAAGCATCCGATGACAATGGGGACAAATTCGTAACTCGTTTTCCCGATGAAGTTCATTGTACATCTGAGGCGGGATATTCATATTGCACCCCTGGCAGACAGCTTCCTTAACTTCAACGATAGCAATTCCTCTTGCCTGGGATTTAATAAAATCATACTGCTTCATCAGTTCCGGATCAATTTTTTCTGAAATAGCATCCTTTTCAGACAATAATCCTTCCAGTAATTTTTCCTGACCATCCGCTTCAATCTCAAGGGCTGTTTTCTGCTGGTTTATATTTTCTTCTTCAACCGCATAATTCTTTTCGTGCTCTTTGACCGCTTTTTCGGCAGCATCAATTTTATCAAGGCACTCTATGGTCTCGTCTTCAATGCGGGAATTTATTTTTTTAATATCCGCAATCTCCTTGAGGATTGCCTGATATTCTTTATTCGTTGTAACCGCTCTGAGCTGCTCTTCCCTTTTTTTAATACGGGCTTGATTATCGGCGATAATGTCATCAAAAGAGCGATATCCTTTTTTTAAATCCTCTAAAGCCGCAGTCTGCTTTTCGATCTCTTCTTCAAACTTTTTTAGCACCGAAGTTATCTGAGCCATCTTTGCAGGTTGCTTATCAAGCTCATATTGTATCGTCTCGGCTTCAATTTCCTTTTTTTGCAGCTCAATCAATAATTCGATTTGATCTCTTGTTATTTGCTTCATAATAATTTCCATTAATTAAATATAATTAAACGGGTCGGCTTCCTGATGAAACGCTTCAATCCTGGCATTAAACCCTTTTTCTTTTATCAATGTCATAAGCCGCTCTTTGAGCATATCGATCATCAGTTCTTCAGAAGCAAAATGCCCGGCATCAATTAAACCCCGGGATCGGATTTCGGAATCCTTTGCATCATGGTATTTGAGATCCCCGCTGATATACACATCTGCATCTGATGCGAAAAAATCTTTCATCAACCCTGAACCGCTTCCTGTGCAAACCGCCACTTTTTTCACTTCCATGTCCAAATCACCGGAAACTTTAATGGTCTTAAGTTGAAGTTTAGCTTTAACTTTATTAGATAAACTATTTAAAGTTAAAGAGTTTTCCAGTTCGCCTATGCGCCCCAGCCCATCTTGACCTTCAACTTGTCCTTCAGTGGAATTTAAAGAAGAAGACAGGACATTAACATTTTTTAACCCGATTTTTTCAGCAAATATATCGTTCAATCCACCCTTAACACTGTCCAGATTGGTATGAGCTGAAAAGATGGCCAGTTTATGACGGATACATAAGTCAAAAATTTTACCGGCCGGTGTGTCTAAAACAATGTTCTTTATGGGATGAAATATCAAAGGATGATGGGTAATAAGCAAATCCGCTTTTTTGTCACAGGCAGCTTTAACAACAAAAAGGGTTGGATCAAGGGAAATGATAATTTTTTTTACAGGCCAGTTATGATTGCCGCATTGCAACCCTGAATTATCCCACTCTTCTGCAAGGCGCGCCGGCGCAATATGTTCCATCAGGGCAATGATATCATTGACGACAGGCATTTTCAAAACTCTCTCTTACCATTATAATTATTTACATGAAAACAGCCTGTTTTTCCTTCAGCCTTCTACCTAAACACCTGTTTTAATATGGGCCCACCAGGATTCGAACCTGGGACCGACCGGTTATGAGCCGGTGGCTCTGCCAGCTGAGCTATGGGCCCGCAATTTAATTTTAAAAATTTGATTTTTATCTTCTTAACCAATACTTTGTCAAGCTCTATCCTATGAATCAATGAAATGCTTCAGCTTTCGGCTTCGGGTCGGATGTCGCAACTTCCGCAATGCCTTGGCTTCAATCTGTCGAATCCGTTCGCGGGTAACCGCAAAATCGCTTCCCACTTCTTCTAAGGTATGATCTGCTTTTTCACCGATGCCGAATCGCATGCGCAACACCTTTTCTTCCCTGGGCGTCAGTGTGGCAAGAACCTTTCGTGTCTGCTCGGCAAGATTGAGACTTATTGCGGCTTCTGAAGGAAGCATAAACGTCTTGTCTTCGATAAAGTCTCCCAGATGGCTGTCATCTTCTTCGCCAATGGGGGTCTCAAGGGAAATCGGTTCCCTGGCAATTTTTAATACTTTTCTTACCTTATCCAGGGGTACTTCCATTTTAGCTGCAATTTCCTCAGGCGTCGGTTCTCTGCCAAGCTCCTGAACCAGATACCTTGATGTGCGGATCAACTTGTTAATTGTTTCGATCATATGCACTGGAATCCTGATGGTTCTTGCCTGATCAGCAATTGCACGTGTTATGGCCTGCCTTATCCACCAGGTCGCATAAGTGCTGAATTTATATCCGCGGCGGTATTCAAATTTATCCACCGCCTTCATCAATCCGATATTCCCTTCCTGAATGAGATCCAGAAATTGTAATCCGCGATTGGTATATTTTTTAGCAATGCTGACCACAAGACGCAAATTGGCTTTAACCAGTTCGCCCTTTGCCTGTTTTGCCGCCCAACGCCCATCATCAATGCTGCCAATAACCCGCTTTAACATCCGGGTATCTGCTTTGATCTCTTTTTCTCTTTGATCCACCCGGGTATAAAGCTTTTTCAAATCATTAAATACGTTTTTAACTTCCTTCTTTTTTGCGTCACAGCGTTGACAGCCCCATTTAACAAATTTCTTTTCACTATTATCCAGCCTGTCTCGCACATCTGAAACCGGCGCATCAAACATGGCGGCGCATTTACAGAAAACTTTATTTGTCGTTTCAAACCATTCGACCTGGTCTGTTATAATTTTTTCAATTCCATCAATAACACTGCTTTCAAGACGCCATTCTTTGAACTGTTCAAATATTTTTCGGTTTCTGCGCCGGATGGAGCGTTTTATACGACGTTTTTCATCAGCACTCATTTTCTTTTTGGAATAAAGTTTTTCACGCAACACCTGATTTTCAGCGTCAATTTTTTTGATGGTATCGATTATATCCAGAAATTTTTCAATCTGAATAGATTCATCAATGATTGTGTCACCCTCATCAATATCTCTGAGCACATGTTTGGGGCGCAATGTCCCGGCAGCTATCTGGTCACCAAGATTAATGATGCTGTTAACGCCCAGTGTGGTTTCAAGCATTGCGCATAGAATATCCTGTTCTCCGGCTTCAATTTTTTTAGCAATAACCACTTCACCTTCCCGCGACAGAAGCGTCACCAGCCCCATCTCACGCAAATACATCTTTACCGGATCTGTTACCGTACCATATGCTGAGAGAGAGTCCATCTCCTCCTTTTCCGAAGATTTATCGCTTTTGCCTGCTGTTTTCTTTTTCGCAGCTTTAAGTTTCGGCTTTTTTTCAAGAATTTCAATGTCAATATCATCAAACCACAACAGGGTCTCATCGATCTGCTCCGGCAGCATAACCTCATCAGGAAGCGCCTTGCTGATCTGATCAATTGTTAAGTATCCCTGCTTTTTTCCTTTTGAGACCAATTTATCAGTTGTCTTTTTAGGAACCCCTTTGATCTCTCCACGTTTTTTGGTGGTTTTTTTTGCCATGAATATATGCCTCCTGAAATTACAATGCTGCTTTTATTAAAAAACCGACTAACGGTTTATCAGTTGTTCCTGTTTTTTTTTCAAGAGTGAAAACAATAACGTTTCATCTTTACTTTCCTCAGCCGCTTTAATCTGGCTTAGCAAACTGTTTTCACGACGTTGCCTGCTGTTAATAAACTGTGCCAAAAGCTTTTCACAATTATCACGATCCCAGGCTTCATCAGTTATTACCAGTGAAGCAATCATTTTTTGCAGTTCGACCGAATCAAGCCGGTTCATCAAGCCGGCCACGTCTCCTGCCCTGGGAGGCGGAACTTCTACTATCAAATGCCCTATGGCAACCAGGCGCTTATCAATAAAATAATCCAGCACCCGTTTATTTTCAATTTCCGGTAAAATTTCCGGAAATTGCAACATCATGGAAATAATCTGTTTCTCAAATCGAAGCATTTCAGAAGAAATTGAAGGGCCCTCCGATTCAGAAGACACGCACTCCTGGTTTTGCTTAAAACGACCAGCCGGCTGATTTTGTTTTACTGATTTTATCTTTTCAAATATGGCTGTTTCGTCAATATTAAGGCGCTCAGCAAGATATTTTATATATATTGATTTGGCAACAGCGTCATTGATTTGCGATAATGGTTCTTTTAAGTCAGAAATAATCCGTACCTTGCCTTCCATTGAAAGACCATGAATTTTTACCGCAGTTTCAACCAAAAACTCCATCATGCTAAATGCTTTTTCTGATGCCTGCAAAAACGCATCGCGGCCATTTTTAAAAATATATGAATCCGGATCATAACCTTTGGGCAAAACAATAACAGCTGCATCCATCCCCTCATTCATAAAAATTGAAATACTGCGATGGGCAGCTTTAAGGCCTGCATCGTCTGAATCAAAAACAAGGAAACTTTTTTGAGCAAACCCTCTTTTCAGCATTCTGACATGATCCGGTGTAAGCGAAGTGCCAAGGGTTGCCACAGAATTTTTAATTCCGTGCTGCTGAAGCGCAAGCAAATCAAAATATCCTTCAACAATATAGATATGACCGGTTTCGCGGGCTTTTTCTTTTGCCGCTTGCACACCGTAAAGCGAGCGGCTTTTATTATAAATAATGGTTTCCGGCGAATTCAGATATTTGGGCTTTGAGTCATCAAGGACCCTTCCTCCGAATCCAATGATCTGGTTGGTAACATCATAGATCGGAAACATAATCCGGTTTCTGAACCGATCATAGAATCCCTTGTTCTTTTTTGGAATAATCAGACCCGTTTTTTCTGCAAGGGCCTGGGAAGTTTTAATTTTTCTAAAAAACCCAATAAGACTATCCCACCCGTCAGGTGCGAAGCCAAGACTGAATTGATCGATAATTTCCTGGTTAAACCCCCTTTTTTCCAGATATTCGCGGCCAGTTTTCCCAATGGACCGATCCGAAAGCTGTTCTTTGTAAAACATCATTATTTGTTTGTTTAAATCAAATAACCGGTCTCTTTCGGATACAATTTTTTTCTGCGCCGGCGTCATTTCGCTCGATGGCAATTGAATTCCATAGCGTCGGGCAAGAGATTGGACTGCTTCGACAAATCCGATGCCGTCATATTTCATCAAAAAGCTAAAGACATTACCCCCGGCCCCACAGCCGAAACAATGAAAAATCTGCTTTGCAGGACTTACGGTAAAGGAAGGCGTTTTTTCAGAATGGAACGGGCAAAGACCGACAAGGTCTTTACCCGCTTTTTTTAATACCACACGTTCGGATATAATATCTGAAATATTCGCGGTATTTCTTATCTCTGTAAGCTTTTCTTCAGGAAAATATATCGCCAAAAAATGTACCTCCCATTAAGGGAATACGAGACGACAAAATAATCCGACAGGCAAATATACCAAACAATATCATAACACCTTGTGTTAAGCCGTCTCACAGATATATTAACTGCCTGATTCTTTTGATATTAGGTTTTATTTAGTTAACAACAAAATATAATTCCAAATTATGTCCATGTCAAATAAAAATCATATTTTGCGAAAAAATTTAATGGCGGTCTTTAAGTCCAGGCTTCCGTCATACAATGCTCTTCCTGTGATCACACCCACAACGCCGACCGTTTCCAGGGGAGCAAGATTTTTGATGTCATCTATGGAAGAAACCCCGCCGGAAGCAACCACAGGAATTGATATCGCTTCTGCAAACCGTTTTATTTCAGGCAAATTAGGTCCGGTCTGCATGCCGTCCCGTTCAATGTCCGTAAAATTAATTGCAGCCACACCAAAATTTTCAAACTGTCTGCCAAGATCAACGGCCGAAACCTCAGTCTTTTGTGTCCACCCTTCAATGGCTACCAGTCCGTCAATTGCATCGATTCCGACAACAATCTGACCAGGAAATTCACGGCAGGCTGTTTTTACCAGCTCCGGATTTTTAATCGCTTCCGTACCGATAACCACCCGGGCAACCCCCTGATCAATATACATGCGGATGGTCTCAATATCACGGATGCCACCACCGACCTGAATCGGTACATTTACACGGTCAATTATTAGCCGAATGGTATTTAAATTTACCGGGCGTTTTCCAACGGCCCCGTCAAGATCCACCACGTGAATTAATTCAGCGCCCTCTGACTCCCACCGGCTTCCCATTGCCGCGGGATCGTCGGAAAATATAGTCTCAGCATCCATCCTTCCCTGAAGGAGACGGACGCATTTACCACCTTTTATATCAATTGCCGGAATAACTATCATTGGTAACCATAATTATATTAAAAAAATATCATAAAACACCTTTGGACGAATGAACATGTTTGATTCGATCATCCAGTTTTGTGGCCTGATCCAGAGATCTTGCAAACGCCTTAAATATGGACTCAATCACATGGTGATCATTCTCTCCGTAGGAAACGTTAATATGCAGATTCATGCCTGCTTTGTTTACAAATGCGCGGAAAAATTCTTTAAAAAGATTTGAATGAACTTCAGGTTGGCCCGTGAATATTCCGGGAAGGTTGTAAATTAAAAAAGGACGATTTGACAGATCAATTGCAACGGCTGTCAAAGAGTCATCCATGGGGGTTACTGCATAACCGTATCGTTGAATCCCTTTTTTATCACCAAGCGCGTTCAAAAGGGATTCACCCAACACCAGACCAACATCTTCAACCGTGTGATGATAATCAACTTCAATATCACCGGCAGCTTTTATTGTCAGGTCAAAAAAGCCGTGAACAGCAAACAGGGTCAGCATATGATCAAAAAAAGGAATCCCGGTGGTTATTTCATTCTGACCAGAACCGTCGACATTAAGCGATGCTCTTATTTTTGTCTCTTTTGTCAGTCGTTCAACTTCTGAATAACGTTTCATTCCCTTTCATCCTTTTTAAAGTTGTAAAGAATTCTGGCCCAAAGGACCTGAGTTTAACAATAAAATAAAAAACCGGAAGGCAATTCTAAAACATAAAAAAGAATAGAATTTGAAACTGGTGGAGATGAGGGGGATCGAACCCCTGACCTCGGCATTGCGAACGCCGCACTCTCCCATCTGAGCTACATCCCCACGGTAAGAATTAAGAAGCTTATTTAGCAAACGAAAATAAACCGGTCAATGAAAAACTATA
Source organism: Desulfobacterales bacterium (assembly GCA_029933295.1). Taxonomy (GTDB): domain Bacteria; phylum Desulfobacterota; class Desulfobacteria; order Desulfobacterales; family Desulfosalsimonadaceae; genus JAOZOL01. The sequence goes on from JAOZOL010000049.1 coordinate 11,659, forward strand.
ATTGTCAATTAATCGGAATGCAAATTAAATGTCAAGATGCTTTATTAACGCATTGTCACCTTCAAGATCGTCCCGGATACCAAACCGGGTCAAGGCAAAATCATAGCGTACCGGATCATCGAGAGACCATTGTTTAAAACCAGTTGTTATTTCTATTGCGGCCTTAAGATTTGCTTGTTTCCGTGAAGTTAAGCCAAGCCTGCCACATACGCGAAACATATGTGTATCTAAAGGAACAATAAGTTTGGATGGGCAAATCCCATTCCACCCGCCCGGGTCCACATCGTCTTTGCGAACCATCCACCGCAAATACAGGTTCAGCCGCTTGCAGGCACTTCCCTTATCCGGGCACGGAATCAAATGACCAGGGCTGCAATCATCCGAAGCCTCGATAATCTTTTTTGAAAAAGCCGTAAGCGCGGGAACGATGGTCTCATCGGATGAATCAAAACCGATCTTGAAACATTTATAGATCGACCCGTAACCGGCGATGACATGTTTCATGCCGATCATCAGCGCCGCAAGATGGCACCCCCTGGCAAACCGGTGAACAAATGCCTCAAAATGTGTAAATATATCTTTTTCGGGTGTCCGCCGCAGATAATCATATGGAGAGTTCCCCATAATTTTCAGTACACCTGAAACACTTTTTAATATCTGGGCAACCCTTCCATAGGCCAGTGACGAAGCAATCAATCCGACAATTTCACGATCCCGAATCTTTTTATAATTATAAAGAAATTCCAGCGGGTCTGGATGAACATATTTCCGTCGGTTATATTGCTCATAAAGATCGTTTAATTTATCTTGCAAAAAACACCGTTTCAATGTCCGATAGAATTATTCAAATGCCTTGCCCGGCTTTATTTTAAACGCTTTTAATAAATATACCGAAGGGCAAAACCCTGTAAAAGAGGCCTGAAGCATATTCGCCCCGATAAATGCTGTAAACCACAGCCAGTAAGGACTATGCACCTGAGATAATAAAAGACTGATCAAAGTAAAACTCCCGGCAAGTCGGAATACCCATTTGTCAATGTTCATAATGTATTTTCCTTCTTATCATTTTATCCTCCATAAAACTCTATTATTGTTATTGGCAATGCCATAAAAAATCAAAATGTAACGGCAAAGTATAACGGCTATAAGACGTCATATATAAACAAGATCATTATCATTC
>JAOZOL010000322.1 GCA_029933295.1 Desulfobacterales bacterium
AACCTTGTCGGCATACTGCATGGCAACAACAATATCCAGCATATTAGTGGTTTCCCCCACCTGTTTATCTTCAAGCAAATTAAAATGGGTCAAACAGGTTCCGCAAACCAGTATATGAACTCCCTCAGATTCAAAATCTTTCAACTCAGGCAATACTTCAGACCCGGACACACACAGCTTGACCCCGTTATTTACAAACACAAGGCGCCATAAATCCGGCACCATTTCTTTTAATGTCTTTATAAAACTGATCATGAGCTTGAGGCCAAGTTCATCATCACCATATCCGATCCGATCTGTTGCCACCATGACCATAATCTTTTTGGTGTCCGTCTCAGATATTTTCTTAACAACATTTTTCGGCACAACATTTTCACCAATGGTTCCGGTAATTCTAAAATCACCCCCCTCTTTCATGTACTCAACCTGATAAGACTGTGATTCAAAAAAACGGCACACATTCTGCCGGGCAGCATCATTATCAACGATTACCTGCAGAGTCTCCGGATGTTCATTTTCAATAGCCTCTTTTGTCGCCAGAACCGGGGCCGGGCATGACAGCTTTCGTGCATCTATCGCTTTCATTATTTTTCCTTTAATTTATTTCCGTATTTTAAAATATATATTTGTCCGTCGTCACCTGATACTTTAAAAACAAAAAATCCGGTGTTCTCCACTGTTGAATAATTTCCATGACTTTTATCTTCCGTTCATTCAGATAAAAACAACGGGGCGTCTCATCAGCTTTATAACCGGCATAGCATTCGACATGGATATCCATGATTGAAATAATATATCGCAATAATACATTATTGCAAATTATCATTTAGCCAAATTATCATTAAAAACTATTGATTCAAGCAAATGCTTTATATATCTATTGCCACATGAACGGCGACATAAAAATCAATCCGGAAAATATTTCAATTGTCTTAAATCGCCCCCGTTTTCCGGAAAACATCGGCGCTGCCGCAAGAGCCATGCATAATATGGGCCTGAGCAGACTTATGGTTGTCGACCCGGAAAATTATGACATTGAAAAAATCATGCGGCTTGCCACCCATGAATCCGGTGCAATAGTAAACAGGATTAAAATATATGATGACCTTGAATCCGCTGTTGCCTCTATGAATTATGTTATTGGAACAACTGCCAGGCTTGGCGGAGAACGTCAGTCAATCCAGAAGCCTGCCGATCTGGCCCAGCGGCTCATTTCGATTTCTTCCAACAATAATGTTGCAATTATTTTTGGTCCCGAAGACCGTGGACTGACAAATGAAGAAATAAGATTCTGCCATGTTTTAATCAACATTCCCACGGCAAAATTCTCTTCGATTAATCTGGCCCAGTCCGTAATGATCGTTTGTTATGAAATTTTTAAGGCAAACAGAAAAACCAGATCGACTTTTTCCCCGCGTCTGGCCTCCCGTCATGAACTTGACGGCATGTATGATCAATTAAAAGATATTCTGGTTCGTATTGATTACATTCTTGACGAAAATCCGGATTACTGGATGAATAAACTGCGCCACTTTTTTTCACGTCTTCCCCTCCGCGCCCGTGAAGTCAGTATCATAAGAGGTATTTGCCGCCAGGTAAACTGGTATGGAAAAAAATGCTATCTGGACGGCAAAAAGAAAAACCCGCCGGACCCGGCACTGGGAATTTCAAATATCAAAACTCCTGACGACGAATCCTGATCACCTGACTTTTCATATTTTATTGACATTACCGCACAAATTTAATACGTATTAAAATATAAATACGTATTATTTAAGCAGGAGGTATATTCTTACATGGCCCGTAAAGTCACCATCAGCGTTCCTGATGAATTATATGAAAAAATGAGCAAGTGGCGAAGTTCGTTTAATTTTTCAAAAATCTTTCAAAAAACCATTGCAGGGATGATTCAGAGCAAAGAAGAATTTCGCCAGAAAATAAAAGCGGAGTTTGATTTTTCCGCCATTATTGAACGCCTAAGACGCGAAAAACTGGAAACAGAAATTAATTTTTGGGAAAAAGGCAAAAAAGATGCTCTGGAATGGCTGAAAACAGCTCATTATAAAGATATCCTGTATGCGTTAAAATGGATTCCAAATGATGATCCTGCCAGAGATGAAAAGCTGGGCGACTATTTTTCACAACAATTAAAAAAACTTTCAGAAATTGATTTTGCCGAAATACCGGAACAGGCAAACAGGGTCGTCCATCAAATAGTTCAAAAATATATGGATGGTTGGAAACAGGGGATTCAAGAATTCTGGAACACGGCAAAAGAAGAGATATATGCAAAGTAATCAAAACCAGGGAAGGTTGCCATGCAAATCACGAATCAAATCGACAAAGTATTTAAAAAAACATTAAGCGTAACATCTTACTACCGTAAAACTGACTCATTCCGATTTCCATTCCGCGAGCACCTCATAAACCTGGCCCGATCCCTGTATCAAGCATATAAATGGTTAATCTTTATCCCGTTTTTCGGGTTATCCACTTTTATTTTTTCTTTGTCCACCCTGATTTCAACTTTATTGTTCGGTCCCAGAATCAGCTCGGCCATTCTTCCGCCGCTGTGGGCCAGGTGCAACAGCTGGATGATTCCCATGTTTGTTAAAACCATCGGCAAAGAAATGATTGATCCCAAACAATCTTATGTGGTGGTTTCCAACCATCAAAGCCTTTTTGATATCTTTGTCATATACGGATGGCTGGGCATCGATTTTAAATGGGTTATGAAAAAAGAACTGCGAAAAGCCCCTTTCCTCGGCTATGCCTGTTACAAACTGGAACATATTTTTATTGACCGGACAAACAAAAATAATGCCGTCGAATCGATCAATCAGGCTAAAAAGAAACTCGTCAATGGCGTTTCCGTCATGTTTTTTCCTGAAGGCACCCGGAGTGATGACGGCAAACTCGGGACCTTTAAAAAAGGTGCTTTCAGACTGGCGATCGATATGGGACTTCCTATTCTTCCGGTTACAATCACAGGAACTCGTAAAATTCTGCCCAAAGACAGTCTTGATCTTTTCCCCGGAAGAGTAAAAATGATCATTCATCCGCCAATTCAAACACAAGGCCATACCCATGAAACGCTGTTGCCGCTGATGAACATGACCAGGGAAAAAATCAAATCCGCACTGCCCCCCCCATGAGATTTTGCTTAATGTCTAATACAAATTCCTCCCATTACCCCATCAAACAAGCGGTATACCGCCCTCCTCCCCCTTTGTGATTGCTGACAAGCTCACAAAGCAGATTGACAATCCTGTGTTTTTCAGAATATAAAAAAAGTTCCTGCTGGCAAATTGATTGTTGAAAAAAATATCACAATCCAAAGGAGATATTTATGGACTCCACAGAACGTATCATTCGAACACTCGAGGGCAAA
>JAOZOL010000323.1 GCA_029933295.1 Desulfobacterales bacterium
ATGGCTGATTATTTCGATTTTGATGATTTGTGTTCATAAATCTATAACAGAGGGGGAAAAATTTCAGGAGTTATTTTAATCGCACTGATTGTCTGTTTCTTTTTCAGGTGGTTTTTGCTATTCTTTATTTATTGGGAAGTTACAAATGAATCTCCTGACATATCATAATTATTTGAATTTTTAGTCATCGGATGTTGCAATAGCCGCTTGTGCTGCGGCAAGCCGTGCGATGGGTAACCGATAGGGCGAACAACTTACATAATCAAATCCGTTTTCATAGCAGAATGTCACAGACGCCGCATCCCCTCCATGTTCACCGCATATACCAATTTTTAAATCCGGTCGTGTTTTCCGGCCTTTTTGAACCGAATCCTTGATCAGTTGGCCAACCCCTTCAAGGTCGATTGACTGGAATGGATCGTCTTTTAATATCTTTCTATCAATATATTCTGCCATGAACCCGCCGATGTCATCCCGGCTGAAGCCGAAGGTCATCTGGGTGAGGTCGTTGGTTCCATATGAGAAAAATTCGGCTGTTTCCGCCATTTTATCGGATAACAATGCGGCCCGGGGAATTTCAATCATGGTTCCATATTGGCAATTAACTTTTTCAATGTTAAATTTCGAGATGACATATGCATAAACATCATCATAGATTTTTTTCATATCATCTAATTCTTTCACATCACAGGTGACCGGAATCATAATTTCAGGCCTTGGTTTTTTGTCATCCTTAATTAATTCAGCCGCTGCCTCAAGTATCGCCCGAAACTGCATAAATGCGATTTCAGGGTATGTTATTCCCAGACGTACACCCCTGTGCCCCATCATGGGGTTGCTTTCTTTTAATTTTTCACTCCGTTTTGTTAGTGTTTTTATGCTGATGTTTAAACTTTTGGCCAGTTTCTCCTTGTTTTTTTTACTTTGCGGAACAAATTCATGAAGGGGCGGATCCAGCAGCCGAAACGTCACAGGACGACCGTCCATGATCTCCATTGTTTGCTTAACGTCAGCTTTTACGAATGGAAAAAGTTCTACAAGTGCCTCTCTGCGTTCCTGTTCTGATTTGGAAAGAATCATTTTGCGCAGCAAAAATAATGGTTTTTCAGAACCCTTGCCGTAAAACATATGTTCCGTCCGAAACAGGCCGATACCCTGGGCGCCGAATTTTAAGGCTATCTCGACATCTTCAGGAGTTTCAGCATTGGTCCGCACTTTCATGGTCCGGTTTTTATCAACAATGGCCATGAAATCATTCAAACGCGGATTTTCCGTGGCATCGATCATGGGCAGCCGCCCGTCATAGACAAATCCTTTGGAACCGTTTAAGGTAAACACATCTCCTTCGGAAAATATTTTACCGTTTATATGTAGTTTTTTATTTGCCAGATCGATTTGCAGTGTGCCGGCACCGACGATACAGCACTTCCCCCAACCGCGAGCAACCAGAGCTGCATGGCTTGTCATGCCACCTCTGGCGGTCAGAATGGCAATTGCTGCGCGCATCCCTTCAACATCTTCAGGATTGGTTTCCTCGCGCACAAGGATAACATCTTTGCCGGATTTATGCCATTTTACGGCATCTTCTGAGGTAAAAACAATTTGACCGGATGCGCCGCCCGGGCCTGCGGGCAGGCCTTTTGCAACGGGCCGCCTGGCCTTTTCCGCTTTTGGATCAATCAGGGGATGCAGCATTTCATCTAGCTGAGCCGGTGTTACCCGTGTTACGGCTGTTTTTTCGTCTATCATACCTTCATTCAGCATATCCATAGCCATGTTCAACGCTGCCAGACCGGTCCGTTTCCCAACCCGTGTTTGCAGCATGTAAAGTTTATTTTTCTGGATTGTAAATTCAAGATCCTGCATATTGGAAAAATGGGATTCCAGCGTGGCCCGAATGTCAACAAGTTGCCGGTATGATTCCGGCATGGCCGTTTCAAGAGAAGGCAGGTGTTTGTTTTGTTCGTTTTTTGTATCTTCATTTAAGGGATTGGGTGTTCTGATGCCTGCCACCACATCTTCCCCCTGGGCGTTGGGCAGCCATTCACCATAGAGTTTATTTTCACCGGTTGCCGGGTTCCTGGTAAAGCCTACGCCTGTCGCGGAGGTATCGCCCATGTTGCCGAATACCATACTTTGAACATTAACGGCGGTCCCCCATTCATCGGGAATTCCCTCAATCCGGCGATAGGAGATGGCACGTTTTCCGTTCCAGCTTTTAAATACAGCACCAATAGCACCCCATAATTGTTTTTCGGGGTCATCCGGAAATTCGCTTCCCAGAACATCTTTAATTTTCAGTTTAAATTTTTCAGAAAGGTGTTTCAAATCTTCGGCCGTAAAGTCGGTATCGCCGCCATATCCTTTTTCGGTTTTCATGGCATCCATGATCTGTTCAAGCTGCACCCGTATACCTTTGCCGTCTTCCGGCTCAATCCCTTCGGATTTTTCCATCACCACATCAGAATACATCATGATCAGACGTCGATAAGCATCATAAACGAATCGTTTATTTTTTGTTTTTTTAATCATTCCCGGAATGGTTTCAGATGTCAGGCCGACATTTAAAACAGTTTCCATCATACCCGGCATGGACATGCGGGCACCGGACCGGCAGGAAACCAGAAGGGGGGACACCGGATCTCCGAATTTCATTCCCATAATGGATTCAACGCGGGCCATTGCTTTTTTAACTTCGTCGCTCAATGAAGAAGGGTAGGTACCGTCAGATTCAAAGTAATCAGTGCAGCAGGCGGTGGTTATCGTAAAACCTGCGGGAACCGGCAGACCTAATCTTGCCATTTCGGCCAGACCTGCGCCTTTCCCGCCCAGTAGATTTTTTTGTGTTCTGTCTCCCTCGGCCTTTCCATTTCCAAATGTGTACACATACTTCGTCATTTTGCGTTCGTTCCTTTTTGTTTTGGCTGAAATGTTAAAAAATAATAAGTCTATCCTTACAATTGACAAATAATCAAGAAAAATATAAACCATGACAAAATTTGTCATTTGTGTGACAAAATTTGTCATGCAAATATTTTTTTAAAAAAAAGTTTCAGCATAGGCAATACATAATTTATTATAAAACCAGATAAATAAAAATTTTATGGACTATCCTGCAACTATGGTATATACTTTGCAGTAACAATAAACAGTTTAAACAGTTTTAAAAATAATTTCACCGGCAAAAAGGGGGTGGGAAAAACAAAAATTAATTAAATATTTAATGTAAGAACAAACCATAACCATAAACCCGACAACACACATTTTAACACAATTTTTAAAAAGGAGACAATTATTATGCTTCAAAAATTAAGAGGAAACACCAAAGGTTTTACATTGATCGAGCTGATGATCGTTATCGCCATCATCGGTATTCTGGCTGCCATCGC
>JAOZOL010000324.1 GCA_029933295.1 Desulfobacterales bacterium
TTTATGACATGCCCTGCTTTTTTCGTCAGCTTTTGTATTTCCGGCAGCAACGCCGGCGGGAAAACGATAAACTCATCATTGATGCTGATGACTTTGCCGGTGGCGGCGAATTTTTGTTCAATCATCATTTTAAGCCCCAAATCGCTGATCTTTGCAGTCATGATGTTTTGATGAATAATTGTTTTATTTCTCCGCTTTTCAATGCGGGCAACAGTTTCTTTAACCCCATCAAGATGCTTTTTAAGCCAGAGGAAAGCAGGTTCCTGCTCAATCTCTTCCAGGCAGTGGCTCAGGCTTATAAAATCAACCTCGCCGATGAGCCTGCCGCCGGTAATTTGCAGCCGGCATATTTGTGCGATTATTTCCAGATTTTTATAAGAAACCAGGTTAATATCCACGGCAAATGTATTCTTATCCATGACTGTTAAATAATCACCCGGTTGAAGGGGTAGACTTGATGTATCCTCATTTGCATCATCAGTTGTATCTTTATAGGCAAGACGGTAATAAAATGTTTCGCCCACAGCCGTTTTGGCAAGGCATCCCCGGTTCCAGCCCTTTTCGCACAGCCTTTCCATCCAGGCTGAAACCGGGTCTGATAACTTGGTGCCCGGAAAGGCTATTTCCAATAAAGGGATGAGGCTTATCGGTCGGAACCAGTGTGTTGCAGGCATTTTCTCCAGAAAAAAAGAAAGCAGCCTGTCGGTGGAAATATCTTTTTCCCTCTTTTGTCCGGAAATATTCAGGCTCTTTGTCCAGCAGGAGATATTCCAGGCTTGCAATTGTTTTTCGGTAAACCGGATATTATTCATCAGCAATTTGCCGTCTTTGATATGCAGCCTTGCCTCTGTTTTTTCATCTGCTTTTTTTTCATTCCCGGCATCCCCGGTTCCGTGTACGACTTCAGGCTGTTGGGAAAAAATTTCCATCAGTTTTTTACGCATGATGTTTTCAGGCGGTGCTATGGTTTCGGGATTGTCAATCTGTCTTGTGGCGATCGGAGATGGAAGATGAACGGCAAATTCAGCAGGAAACCAAAACCTCTGAAGTTCAAGGTTTGTTTTTTTCTCAAGGATAAATTCCCGTGTTTTATCAAAAATCAAAAGACCGCGCCGTATTAAATTTGTTCTGATATTATCAAATACGATCTTGTATTTTTTATGAAACGTGGCGCTCCATAAATTGATATTCGCCGCCGGGTATATCCGTGTAAAAAAAGTAAGATCAACTTCTCTTTTCACAAAAAGCATCAAATAAAGAAAAATGCACTCTTTCTCATCCAGTTGCCCGATAACTTTCTTTACCCCTGTGTCAGAGAGAAAAACATGCCGCAGGAGATCTCCGGCAAAAGCGTAATCGGCTGGAAAACCGCGGGCAGTGCAGATCGCCTTTCTGTCCGTGGTAGTCAGGCCGAAGGCGCACATGTGTTCAAGCATTTCTTTTGGATTCATAAATCATTATCCTGTATAATATGGTATTCATACCCCTGCTCACAGAGAAACATTTGACGTTTTAAGGCAAAATCCTGTTCAACCGTATCCCGGCTTACAATGGTATAAAAATAGGCCCGGCCGCCGTCTGACTTAGGTCTCAGGATACGTCCCAGCCTCTGAGCCTCTTCCTGGCGGGAGCCAAAGGTTCCTGAAATCTGTATGGCCACGGATGCATCCGGCAGATCCACCGCAAAATTGGCAACCTTGGAAACAACGAGAAGATTGATTTCACCGGTTTTAAATTGACAAAACAGTTCATCACGCTGTTTCTGGGGTGTTTTTCCGGTAATCAACGGAAGACCCAGGGCCTCTGCAATTTCCTTTAACTGGTCGACATACAGGCCGATAATCAATGTCTGAGCATCTTTATGCCTTTCCAGAATCCGCATGACCACATCCGTCTTGGCCGGGTTTTCAGATGAAATTCTGAATTTACTGCGTCGATTTGCAACAGCGTAAGGCATACGGATATCATCAGGCATAGGTAAACGTATTTCACAACAGGAAGCCTTTGCAATCCAGCCCTGCCCCTCCATCTCCTTCCACGGCACATCTACTTTTTTAGGGCCGATCAGGGCAAATACGTCATCCTCCTTGCCGTCTTCCCTGACCAGGGTAGCCGTAAGGCCGAGACGGCGTTTGGCCTGGAGTCCGGCAGTAATCTGGAATACAGGGGCCGGCAGCATATGGACCTCATCATAAATGATAAGGCCCCAGTCCCGCTGGTCAAAAAGGCCCAGGTGCAGAAAATCTCCTTCCCTGTCCCTGCGAAAGGTCATTATCTGGTATGTGGCAATGGTAACAGGCTTAATCTCTTTTTTCTTCCCGCTGTATTCACCTATAAAATCAGCTTCAAGGCTGGTCTTGTCCATCAGCTCGGTTTTCCATTGTCTGGTGGCGGTTACGTTCGTCGTGAGGATCAGGGTGGAAGTCTGGAGCTGGTTCATACATGCAATCCCGATAATGGTCTTGCCGGCTCCGCATGGCAGCACAATTACGCCGGAACCGCCGCGCGCTTCGCCACCTGCATGAAAGGTATCGGCGGCCTGTTGCTGATACGGCCGAAATGAAAAACGATTTCCGGTCAGCGTAAAATCGCGTATTGTAAATGATATTGTTTCTCCGGGTGAATACCCCGCCATATCCTCGGCAGGGTAGCCGATTTTAATCAAAGCCTGTTTGATTTTGCCGCGATTGACCGGCAGAACAAGAAATTCATTTGCCGATATTCTATGGGTGAGAAGCGGAGCCACCTGTTTTGCGCGGGATATTTCTTCCGCCAGCGCAGGATCATCAACGCTTAAAAGCAAACCCTGGTCATCCATAGAGAGGCTGACCCTTCCGTATCTGGAAGCAAAGTCGCTTATTCCGGTAAGAACATGTTCCGGCACCGGATATTTTGAATAACAGACAAGCGCTTCGGTTATCTCGCTTGCCAAAACACCGGCGGCGCAGGCATTCCATACGGAAAGCGGTGTTATCCGGTAAGTGTGAATATGCTCCGGCGATTTTATCAGCTCGGCAAACCGGACCAGTTCATCCCTGGCAGGCTTATATTTCGGGCCATCGACTTCCACCAGGACTGTGTGGTCGCCCTGGACGATAAGCGGATTAGTCGGGTCAAATGTTGTCATATTTGAGGATAAAATACTTTATAAAATAATCAATCGCCATAGTTGGCAAGTTTATCATAAAAGAAAAATTTATTTTTTATAACACAGGGGTATTGCATTCTTTATCCTGCATGTCAAATTTTTGTTGTTTGTCATGTAGGCACCTACGCCCTTTAATGGGCGCCTATGAGACCCCACCGCCGTTTTAAAGAATTACGTCAATTTTTTTGGTGGCCGGCGGGTGGGGGATTTTGGGTGGCCATCGGGATTA
>JAOZOL010000325.1 GCA_029933295.1 Desulfobacterales bacterium
GACCACGGCCTTCTTTCATTTCAAACAGCATCAAGTGGTTACGCAGACAGGTCGGTGTGATTGCCGCAGTCCCGTATGGGGCGTATTTTTCAAGTTCTGCTTTAGCGGCATCACTTGCGGCAAAATTTTCGCCCAGACCGTTTAGTGCTTTTGCCTTGAACAGCAGGAACCAGGCGCCAACCGGACCATAACCGTCTTTAAAACGGGCCGGGGTGAAACGGTTTTCCATCATGGAAAGTTCCGCACCGGCACGAAGGGCCATGGTATATGTGGAACCGGCATTCCATACCGGATACCATGCACGCCCTTTACCTTCACCAACCGAACGCGGCTGATAAATGTTAACCGCGCCACCGCAGGCAACCATCATGGTTTTGCATTTAATGATGTATACTTTGTTTTCACGAACAGAAATACCGACTGCGCCGGCAATCTGTTTTGGGTTGTTGGCATCGTTCAGCAGTTCAACAATAAAGCACCGCTCAATAATATTGTCATCACCCAAAGCCAGTTTAGCGGCTTCAGCAACAACTCTCTTGTAAGATTCACCGTTGATCATAATCTGCCATTTACCGGTACGTACAGGTTGTGCGCCGCCTTTCAGCGTACCCATTTTCTGGCCTTTTTTACCGTCGAGGTTTTTTCCGTCTTCGGTTTTTTTCCAGATCGGCAGTCCCCATTCTTCAAACAGATGAACTGAGTCATCAACATGACAGCCCAGATCGTAAATCAAATCTTCACGGACAATGCCCATAAGATCGTTTCTAACCATCCGGACATAGTCTTCCGGTGAATTATCACCGATATAGGTATTAATAGCAGAAAGTCCCTGGGCAACCGCGCCACTTCTTTCCATGGCCGCCTTATCGCACAGAAGAACTGTCTGACCTTCGGTCATCCATTTTTTAATTTCAAAAGCAGCACCGCAGGCCGCCATACCGCCGCCCACGATCAGAATATCAACTTCACGCTCCTCGACTTCGGGATCCCTAACGGCTTTGAGTTCACCCATAGGTTTATTTGGTAATGCCATATTACATCCTCCTTAAATATTTGTAATTCGCGATTTGTAATTATCTTAGAATTCAAAACATAAAAGACAATTAAACCGTTTGCGGCGTTGGCAGTTGATAGCCATCGGCCTCTTCGGTCGAAAGCAGACCGCTGTCAAGATCTTTGCCTTTCAGATCCGGATATGCATTTGCTGTTCCTTCGGGAGTTGTCCGGATGGGAAACTTAAAGCGTTTAATGAGACCATTTCTGAACTTACAGGTCCACATAACATCTTCTGTACCCATCATTGGCATGATGCTGCTTCCCAGCGGAACAAAATCTGCGTAACCTCTAACTTCGATTGCCTGGGTCGGGCAGATTTTTACACATGAAAAACATTCCCAGCACTGATCCGGCTCCTGGTTGTAAGCCTTCATCGCGTTGGGTTCCAGAACCATCAGGTCATTGGGACAAATATACATACATGCAGTTTTATCCCCACCTTTACATCCGTCACACTTTTCAGCAATTACGAAACTTGGCATTTTACACCTCCTAATTTAACATTTAAATAAAACGAATAAACATTTCCACTTTTAGTGTGGAACTATCTAAACTAAAGACTGATCAGGTTGGCCCACCTCCTTTCTTGCATTGACCAAAAAACATTACAAATTGTTAAACCCCGGGGAACTGAAAAATATCAATATACCGAAATTGCGCCATAATTTTTGGGCGTATTCAAGGCGCGTCAACAGCCGCATAACAGGTTATGTAACTGTTGGAGCAACGAAGAAAACGATCAAAAAGGCAAACAAGTTTGATATATTAATTTTTGGAAGTTCCCTTAGCCATAAATTCTTTCTACCTCCTTTAATCTCCTTTAAGTTTTCAACATTTACGGAATGTTCCGCGTATTTCTAAAAAATCGATATATCTATTAAAATCAAATAAATAGCTATTTCAGTATGCGAAATGATTTATGTAACACCCCCGAAATTCCTTGTCAAGAAATTTCGGATAGCCTTTTTTATTAGCAATTACAAATAGTTATCAACACAAATCTTTTCTATATCTATATTTTTACCATCGCATACAATATATAGTAGAGCAACTTCACCGAATTTTTTTACGCCTGAAATATTACCGATTTAAATATTTCCGATGAACACGTTGGGAAATAATTGAAAGCACCTCATAACTTATTGTATTAATATCTTTTGCTATCTCTTCCGCAGAAATGGACACATTTCCCTGGCGGCCGAAAACCACCACTTCATCTCCCAGTTGCACGCCCGGAATGTCACCCACATCCAGCATGGTCTGATCCATGCATATTCTTCCGATAACCGGTGCCGGACAACCGCAAACAATCATTTTCCCCTTTGAAGACAACAGGCGGCTATATCCGTCCCCATACCCTGTGGGAACCGTTGCAATGGTGGTCGGCCGGCTGGTCTCCGCTGTCGCCCCGTAACTTATCTTAAATCCTGCTTTCACCTTTTTAAGATAAATAATTTTAGACTTTAATGTCATGGCAGGCTTTAAAGCGATTTTCTTTTTATTGACATAATCTGAGGGATAGTGACCGTAAATGGAAATCCCGGCCCTTACCATATCCAGGTGGGTATCCGGCATATCAATGATGGCGGCACTGTTCGCAGCATGACGAAATTTAAAATCGATCTTGCGTTTTTTTAAATGATTTATAAAATCAATAAATATCTCAAACTGTCTGTGGGCCGATGTTTTATCCGCATGATCAGCAGTTGCAAAATGGGTATAAATTCCCTCCAGATCAATTCCCGGCAATGAGCACATGGATTCAACTTCATCAAGTGAATCTTTTGAAATATGCCCGGTTTCAGCTCCCTCACGGATATCTCCCGGCAATATACCCAGTCGCCCCATGCCGGTGTCTACATTTAAATGGGCCTTGATTTTTTTTTTAACCGATTGCGCAATTTCTGAAAAAAAACGGGCTGCCTGAAGTGACCATATGGTCTGGGTGATATCATAATTAATTAACTTTTCAGCAAATTCAGGGGGGGTATGCCCAAAAATAAGGATGGGCGTATCAATGCCGCTTTCACGAATTTGAATAGCCTCGCTGAGCCTGGCGACACCAAGGGCATCCGCATTTTTTGCCGCAGCATGCCCGGCAATTTCCAAAAGCCCGTGGCCGTAAGCATTCGCCTTTACAACGGCCATAAGGCGGCTTGCAGGATTCAGATTTTTTTTTATCTGGCTGATATTATGAGAAATTGCTTTTAGATCAATTTCCGCCCAAACATCATGTGGCATCAAAAGGCCTCCAAAACTATTTAATTACACTTTCCGATCCAGGCTCCGATACTGCACCGCCTCTGAAATATGATCAAT
>JAOZOL010000326.1 GCA_029933295.1 Desulfobacterales bacterium
TTACCCCTTAATGTCGGCCTTTTCATCGACTGCTCAAGCTCTTTTAAAAATTGAGCCCGGGGTATTTCCTTTGCACCCAGCCGCTTTAAGTGATCGGTTGTCACCTGGCAGTCGATTAAATCAAAAGATAATTTAAGCAGATAATCACTGAGCGCAGCAAATGCCACTTTTGACGCATTGCTGACACGCGTAAACATGGATTCGCCGAAAAAACAACCACCCAGGGAAAGGCCGTACAACCCTCCCGCCAGTTCACCATCGGCCCAGGCTTCAATTGAATGCGCATATCCGGATTCAAACAGACGGCAATAGGCATCCTTCATCGCATCTACAATCCACGTCCCCTGATGATCCTGCAATCTTATTTTAGCACATGCATCAATAACACGATCAAATGCCGTATCGCTTGTAATTTTAAAATTTCCCTGGTTGATAGTCCGGCGCAGTCGATGTGAAATTTTAATATCTGCGGGATAAAGTACAAGACGGGGCTCCGGAGACCACCACAGGATCGGCTCATCATCCGAAAACCATGGGAATATCCCCATCTGATACGCCAGTAAAATCCGTTTCTCGCTTAAATCCCCGCCAACGGCCAGCAACCCCTCCGGCCCGGCAAAATAAGGCGGCGGAAAAGAAATCTTATCTGACAGGCGAAAAATCGGCATACCGTAATATCAGGAATAGGTAAACATAAGGCTGCCATCCTTCACCTTGACATAAACACCCCCACCTTTCGTCAATTTGCCGAAAAGGATCTGATCCGTTAAGACATCTTTAATTTCCTTTTGAATCAGACGGTCAAGGGGTCTTGCGCCAAAGTGCGGGTCAAAACCTTTCTTTGCCAGCCATTGCCGGGCATTGCAGGAAAGCCGTAATGTAACCTTTTTTACCGCAAGCTGAAGCTTAAATTCATCGATGAACTTGTCCACCACCTTTTCCATGATTTTCAAGTTCAACGATTTGAACGTAATAATATCATCTAAACGGTTTCTGAATTCCGGACTGAAAAACTCATTAACGGCCTTCTTGCCTTTACCGGCCGGGTCTGTTCGGGAATCCCCGCCAAAACCGATACTGGAGCTGACCATCTCCCGCGCGCCGGCATTAGAAGTCATAATCAGAATAATATTTCTAAAATCAGCTGTTTTCCCGTTATTATCCGTTAATACCGCATGGTCCATTACCTGAAGCAGTATGCTGTACATATCCATATGGGCTTTTTCTATTTCATCAAGCAACAACACGCTGTAAGGATATTTCCGGGCCTGATCAGTCAAGAGGCCACCCTGATCAAAACCAATATATCCGGGCGGCGCCCCGATCAATCTGGCAACCGCATGCTTTTCCATATATTCGCTCATATCGTATCTTAAAAATTGCACTCCGAGAAGAATTGAAAGCTGTCTTGCCACTTCCGTTTTGCCGACCCCCGTCGGCCCGGTAAATAAAAAAGATCCTATGGGACGTTCCGGTGCGCTTAAACCGGCCCGTGATCGCTTGATGGCGGTTACCAGTGATCTGATTGCCTCATCCTGGCCAAAAATTTTCTTTTTTAATCGTGCATCAAGATCTTCCAGACTTGAACGGTCCGAAGTTGTCACGCTTTCGGTCGGAATTCTCGCAATCTTTGAAACCACTTTTTCAATGTCAGAGGGTTGGACCCGTTTTCGGGTCTTTGACGGAGCAAGCCTCAGCAGTACTCCGGCCTCATCAATAACATCAATGGCTTTGTCCGGCAAATAGCGTTCGTTAATATACTTTGCAGAAAGCTCGGATGCGGCTTTAAGGGCCTTATCCGTATATTTTATCTGATGGTGGTCTTCGTAATACGACTTTAAGCCTTTCAAAATCTTTATGGTATCGGAAACCGACGGCTCGGCAATTTCGATTTTCTCAAACCTGCGTGAAAACGCCCGGTCTTTATCAAAAAAATTCTTAAATTCTTCATACGTGGTGGAACCGATGCACCTTAATTCACCGGTTAACAAAAACGGTTTAAGAATGTTTGATGCATCCATTGAACCGCTGCTGGTTGCACCGGCACCGATGATGGTATGGATTTCATCAATAAATAAAATTGCATTGTTGATCTTTTTTAAAGCAGCAATAACCGCTTTTAACCGTTGTTCAAAGTCACCCCGATACTTTGTTCCCGCCAGAAGCGCCCCCAGATCAAGCGAATGGATTCGCGCATCTTCAAGTATGTCGGGGATATCATTATTGGCAATTTTCTGTGCCAGTCCCTCTGCCATTGCTGTTTTTCCGACACCTGCATCACCGACAAAGACGGGATTATTTTTCCTTCGGCGGCACAAGACCTGTATCGTGCGCTCCATTTCAGATTCACGGCCGATTAACGGGTCCAGTTTTCCCTTTTTCGCCCTGTCAACCAGATCTATGGTAAATACTTCAAGCGGGTCGGTCTTTTTTTTGCCTTTTTTCCCTGGAATAACACCATCGTCTGGACTTGCCTTAAACGGTTCCCCCCTATTTCCATGGGAAATCACATTCAGCACATCAAGGCGGGTAATCCCTTCAGCCGCCATGAAATACGCTGCATGGGACTTTTTCTCTTCAAGGATTGATGCCAGAACATCACCAATATAAACAGACTCTTTTTCCGCTGACCGCGCATGATTTACGGCCCGCTGAATAACACGCTGAAACTGCATTGTCTGCTGCAACACATATTCCTGATTATCCGGGACTTTATTTAATTTTTTATTAAAAAAGGTTTCAAGTTCATTTTGAATACTTTCCACATCCCCGCCGCAGGTCTCGATGAGATCAATCCCGCCACTGTCATGTGCGATAGCATAAAGTATATGCTCAATGCAGACATATTCATGCCGTCTTTTCCGGGCTTCCTTTACAGCATAGCTGAGTATTGCGCTTAACCCCTTGCTAATCATAATTATTATGCCTTCTCTATGGAACTTTTGAGTGGAAATCCGCTTTCACTTGCGAGCTGATAAACTGTTTCCACTTTTGTTTCAGCGATCTCATATGTATATATACCGCAAACGCCATAACCGGTCTTATGGACATTGAGCATGATACGGGTCGCATCTTCAAATGA
The DNA here is from genome assembly GCA_029933295.1 of Desulfobacterales bacterium. Taxonomy (GTDB): domain Bacteria; phylum Desulfobacterota; class Desulfobacteria; order Desulfobacterales; family Desulfosalsimonadaceae; genus JAOZOL01. Next base: position 3,083 of record JAOZOL010000326.1, read on the forward strand.
TTTATGAAATACACCCATTAAGAGTTCCACCACAAACTCCATGGTGGTGTAATCGTCATTGTGCAGCAATACCTTGAACATCGGCGGTTCAGCAAGGTTTTTCCGAGTTTTTGATTTAACTTTTTCCTTTACATCCGGGCTGATTCCGCCCATGTCTTCCTCCGGATCAAACTGAAAAACCGATTTGATAATTATCTATTTAATATAATAACCTTCCAAACAACTCATTCGTAATCGTTTGAAATGATTGATAAGTTATTTTTCTCATACAGTGATAATTCATTACCAT
>JAOZOL010000327.1 GCA_029933295.1 Desulfobacterales bacterium
ACTGACACAGATAAAACCATGCGGAAGCTTGATTTCCTTTTTAATCCATTTTTCCCGGGTATCCTTTGATCATCGTGGATGCCCATTGATTTTCCATATAAATTATGTAATTATAAAATATATTTTTTTGATATCTTTTCTTATCACCTTTGATTGAGAATTATTTGGATGGATACTTATTTTGCCTCTCCCCAACGGGCCGATCCGCAAGAACTCCGCCGCCAAATCGAAACGGTTCATTCCAGTACTATCCTCAACTCCCTGTTAAAAATTGTAGATGGCCTTCTGGGCGTCCTCAACGAACACCGCCAGATTATTGCTTTAAATAAAAATCTTCTTTCCATGTTAGGCATTGATGATACCAAGGCAGCCCTGGGGCTTCGGCCGGGTGAAGCGATAGAATGTATACATGCCAATGAGATGCCCGGCGGATGCGGCACTTCTAAATTTTGTTCAACATGCGGGGCAGCCATTGCGATTGTGACAAGCCTTTCACATGATCATCCGGTGGAAAAAACATGCGCGATATCTATTAAAAAAAATGAAGAAAATAAAGATTTATATTTTCGTGTCAGAGCACAGCCGCTTACAATTGATGGGTGAAACATTACTGGGCGGAAAAGTGACGTTTACCACTTCCGAATCAGACGGCACCACATTTCATTTCAGTCTGCCGATTTAACAGGGTGTTGAGAAACTATTGCGATTGACAATACAGCGTGAGAATTCATCTCAAAATACTTTTTTGTTACACATAGACTTAGCTTTTTTGTGTCAATTTTGCCTTGACTTATTTTAACTTCGGTCTGCATTCATGACGTTTTTCAACGCCCTGTCAAAAAAATATCCTAATCGTTAAACTCTATCCTCTATCCACTCATATATCTTGTCAAAGGTCTCCTGGCGATTGATTTCAAAAAAATTTTCATGATAATTGTCTTTGTGAAACAGGTAGGTGATGAGCTTGGGGTCCATGCTTTTAAACTGACGTTCGGATTCCGTGAAGTCCGCCACCTGGTCTGCGCCGGCAACAACGGCAAATGTGGGGTGGTTCCAGGATGAAAAATTTTCCTTGACCCATTTCTGGGCCTTGAGCAGTTCAGCGCCGAAGCGCATGGTAGGTTTGAGCGACCGAATGCCGTCTTCCGCATCTTTCCGGTGACGATTCGTCAGGGCGTCATCACGGGTAAGTACGTCCGTCAGGTCAGGCCCGGGGATGACGACGTTAGGAATAATTTTGCCGAAAATTTTTATTAAAGGAATCATAATGGGCGGGACTTTAATGGCATTTTCATAGTATGGTGAAGAGAGAATATATCCTTTGATCCGGGGATCGGTTGCGGCATATTTTATGCCGAAATGCGTGGCAATGAGTCCGCCCATAGAATGCCCCATTACAAAAATAGGGATATCCGGATAAGCGGTTTTGGTCCAGCGAAGAAAATCATTCGTATCTTCCACATATAAGTTGAAATCTTTTATGTATATTTTTTCTTGCTTATGGCCGCGCAGGTCAATGGCAACTGTGGCGATTCCTTTTTCCTTAAAATAAAGAGCCGGTATCTCATAATCGCCGCCATGGACAAGTCCTCCATGAATAGCGGCCAGGACCGCCTTTGGCGCTCCCGGTTCCCAGATGTGAATGTCCAGCGTTTCCCCATCACCTGTTTTTAAAACATCCAGTCTTGTTTCTGAAAATCTCATCATCGCCTCCCTGCTTAGCAGTTTTATGGTTGATCTCGCAAAAAACTTCTCATGGTAATGAATTACCATTGTATGAAAAAAATAACTTATCAATCATTCCAAACTATTATAAATTAGTTATTTGGAAGTCAGGATGATACATCTCAATATCATATTTTAATCTGAAAAGGTATGCTTGTAAATCAGGGGAGTCCTGATTTTTCAAGACGAAAAACCTGAGTCGGGATTTCGTTATAGTATCGTCACCGTAAACAGCGCTGCCTCAGGTCATGATCACATGATGGGTGATATTTGATTTCACCGAATATACCAAAAAGAATCTTCCAGCGTTATTTACAAAGCGGCCAGGAGTCAGATATAACGGCCATCAAATCAAACCCGCCGGTTGAATTGGCCTATGATGCGCCACAAATGATCAAAAGAGACAAAACGCCATCTTCTATTCAGCAAAAGACGCATAACAGGCAGCAGTTTGCGGTATTTTCCGCTGATATGACGATAAATATCGCTGTGTTGAAATTCCCGGTTATACTGTTTCATCAGGCGACGATTCCATTCCTTTACTCCATTATCCACCAGAAACCGGGAAAGGAATTTTGCGTTTTTCATGGTGGCCACGATCCCGCACCCTCCGGATGCTTCCACAAGACCGATGGTATCGCCTGTGAGAATCAGTCCGGGAATAGATGATGCCGCGTGATGCATCCCGGCCATGGGAATAATCGAAGCACCTTCAAAACTGACATCCGCATTTTTCAATTTGTCTGAAAATACCGGATACGTCTCCCACAGATTTTTTAAAATTTTTAATAATTCAGCCCCGAAAGGCACATCCCCTCTTTTCCCGGGCGGAATGGCGCCGCTGAGAGCCATGACCCCGGCTTCAGCATCTCCATCTCCCCGGGGAAAAATAAAGGCAATCATCGGCGGATGGGCTTTAAACTCGGCAAGGGTTCCCGGCGTGATAATGAAAAATTCCATGCCGGAAAAATCGCTTTCAATGCCGCTGCAGATCCGTTTGGCAATGGGGCTGTTGAGGTTGCGGTAGTTCACACCGCTTTTACGCCCCAGAACGCTGTTATGCCCATCTGCAGCAACAATGGTTGTACTGTTTCGGATTTTCCCGTCGCCCGTTATCACCCCCACAACATTGCCGTTTCGGGAAACAGGCGCGATCACCTCATGATTCATCATGACGGTGACGCCCTCCTGCACGGCAACGCTTTTCAGGCCTTCGGTGAGATCCTTCCAGTGGAAAATATAGGATGCGTGTTCACGCTCCAGCGAAAAAAACTCCCGGCAGCCCGGGGAATAGTATCGCCGCAGGGCGGTCCGGTTAAAGCTGATCTGGTCCATGAAATCAGGGCCCAAAAGCTCCGTGATGATCGGGTCCGGCCGCATGGTTTCACCCCGGGGAAATACCCCTGTTTTAGAATTTTTTTCCAAAACCAGCACATCCAGGCCTGCCCGCGCGCAAAAAATCGCCGTTGACAGCCCGGCCGACCCCGCACCGCTGATAACAACATCATGTGCCATGACATCTTACTCCTAAGTTTGTAAAATCCGTTTGTATTCTTTTATGTTACATTATTGTTGGCCCCGTAAAAAGCTTTTCATGGTGACGTTTCACCACTGTTTATGCAACGAACTTGGTC
>JAOZOL010000328.1 GCA_029933295.1 Desulfobacterales bacterium
TGTGCTTAGTATATCAAGAGATAGCATCAAGTCAGAAAGTTGAGTTATAACCTACAGCCCTTCAATCGTGGTAGCGGGGTTTGATTTTAAGTATTCAATCCGGTTGAGTCCGTTCACATACGCGTATGCACTGGCTGTGATAATATCCGGGTCCGCGCCTTTTCCCAGTGAGATCAAATCGTCCTCTTTTAACCGGACAGTCACCTCGCCCTGTGCGTCCGTCCCGCCGGTAAGCGCGCTGATTGTAAACCTTTGCATTTGTGCTTTTGTTCGGGTCAGCTTGGCAACCGCGTTAAATGCAGCATCAATGGGTCCGTTTCCGCTTCCGGTCCCGACAACCTCTTTACCGTTAATTGCCAGTTTAACCGTTGCCATGGGCAGGACTGTTGTACCGCTGGTTACCTGGAGATAATTGAGCCTGTAGATATCAGAAGTCCGTAAAACTTCCTGAGTGACGAGGGCTTCCAAGTCTTCATCCATGACGATTTTTTTCTTGTCTGCAAGTGCTTTAAATTTTTTAAACACAATTTTCAGCTCTTCATCGGATAAATTATACCCCATGCTTTTCAAATGTTTAAGCAGAGCATGTTTCCCGGAGTGTTTTCCCATGACCATCTTGCTTGTATGGAGACCAATGGATTCCGGTTTCATAATTTCATATGTCATGGGGTTTTTCAGCACACCATCCTGATGAATACCCGCTTCATGAGCAAAGGCATTGGCGCCCACAACCGCTTTGTTGGGCTGAACCAGAATTCCGGAGATCATACTGACCAGCCGGCTGATTGAATATATATGGTTAGTTTGTATGCCTGTGGTGACGGGCGCATATGTCGGACGTGTATGGATTGCCATGACGATTTCTTCGAGTGATGTATTACCGGCCCTTTCACCGATGCCGTTGATTGTGACCTCCGCCTGCCTGGCGCCTGCTTTGATGGCGGCCAGGGTATTTGCGGTTGCCAGACCAAGATCGTTATGGCAATGGACGCTTAAAATAGCCTTGTTAATATTGGGCGTGTTTTCCATCACGTATCTGACCAGATTGCCGAATTCTTCGGGTATGGCATATCCCACCGTATCCGGGAGGTTTACCGTGGTTGCACCGGCCTTGATAACAGCCCCAAAAACCTCACACAGGAAATCCGGATCAGTCCTTGATCCGTCTTCAGCAGAAAATTCAACATTTTTTGTAAAAGTCCGGGCGAACTTGACCGCATCAATGGCGGATTTTACCACTTCTTCCCGGGTCATATTCAGTTTGTATTTGATATGAATATCCGAAGTTGCGAGAAAAGTATGAATTCTGGGCTTTGCGGCATGGCAGACAGCCTTCCAGGCCCGGTCTATGTCGCTTACACTCGCACGGCACAGGGCGGCCACTTCCGAGTGAGATATTTTTTTGGCCACCTGCACGACGGCTTCAAAATCGCCTTCAGAAGCTGCCGGAAATCCGGCTTCAATGATATCAACCCCGAGTTTTTCAAGCTGAGTGGCTATTCTAACCTTTTCAGCCGTATTCATGGTGGCGCCCGGGGACTGCTCTCCGTCCCGCAGTGTGGTGTCAAAGATAAATACTTTTTCCTGCATATGTTTTTCCAAAGGTATTGACTCGTTATAATGGATTTGTGTTTTCATGAATGCTCAACGATTATTATTTCGGCTGCTTTTTTTTTGCAATTTTAGCAAGTTTGTACTGAAAACTGTCAGCCAGAGCCTGCCAGCTTGCCTCTATGATATCTTCCGATACACCGATGGTACTCCAGATGCTGTCTTTGTCCCTTGATTCAATAAGCACCCGGACCCTGGCACCGGTTCCTTCCCTGCCGTCGATAACCCTGACCCGGAAATCCACCAGGTGAACCGGATCAAGTATGCCGGCATATACTTTATTTAATGCTTTGCGAAGGGCATTGTCCAGCGCGCTGACAGGGCCGTCGCCCTCTGCCGCTGTTATTTCTTTTACTTCTCCGTTAACGGAAATCTTAATTGTTGCATGTGAATAACACGGCCGGTTTTTGTTTTTTTCAATTGTTACCCGAAATGAATCCAGGTCAAATGACGGTTTGAATTGTTTTGCCAGTTTTTCAACCATGATCTGGAAAGTACCGTCAGCCACATCAAATTGATAACCCTCCTGTTCCAGTCGTTTAATTTCAGAAACGATCCTGCCATTGTCAACCCCGTTATCGCCAAGGGTAATGCCGAGTTCCTTTGCCTTATAGGCGATATTGCTTTTCCCCGACATATCGGAAACCAGAACCCGCCTTCGGTTTCCCACAAGCTCAGCATTCATATGTTCATAGGCACGGGGGTCCTTCATAATCGCGTTGACATGCATTCCGGCTTTGTGTGTAAATGCGCTTTTGCCGACAAACGGCCTTGAATTAAGCGGGGCCAGGTTGGCTGTTTCGCTGACAAACAATGAAACCTTTCTAAGTTTTGCGAGATTTTCATCTGAAAGGCATGGATACCCCATTTTTAATTTTAAAATGGGAATAATTGTAGTCAAATCCGCATTTCCGCACCTCTCTCCATATCCGTTAATTGTCCCCTGCACCATAACGACCCCGGCGCGAACGGCTGCAACGGAATTGGCAACCGCAAGTCCCGAGTCGTTGTGGGTATGGATACCGAAACGGGTTGGATTTTCTTGTTGGACAATGAGGTCAGGGCCATGAAAATGTTTGACAACTTCATGAACAATGGTTTCAACTTCATGGGGCAGAGATCCGCCGTTGGTATCACAAAACACAATGAAATCCGCACCGCCCTCTATGGCTGCGGCCAGGGTTTTGATAGCGTATTGGCTGTTGTCCTTGTAACCGTCAAAAAAATGTTCCGCATCATAATGGACTTCCAGGCCGTTTTGTTTCAAGTGCTTTACGGAATCCCGGATCATGTTTAAATTATCCTCCGGGTTAATCCGTAAGATTTTTTTCACATGCAGGTCCCAGGTTTTACCAAAAATGGTGGCCACAGATGCGCCGCATTCAATAATTGCTTTTAGATTTTTATCTTTGTCAGCACTTACACCTGCTCTATGCGTGGACCCGAAAGCGGTTATTCTGGAATTTTGAAAATTTTCATTTTTTAAGGATTCAAAAAATTCGTAATCCTTGTTATTTGAACCGGGCCACCCGCCTTCAATAAAATGAATGCCCAGATCATCAAGTTTTCTTGCGATCCGTAATTTGTCCTTGACGGTAAAGGTGATTTTTTCGCCCTGGGTACCGTCTCTTAAGGTTGTATCATATAACAGAATCGATTCCATTATAAATTAAAGTCTCCAATTATTTTTTCCGCTGGGTCGGTCTCAATGACCTGACCGCAGCGCCGGCCCTC
>JAOZOL010000329.1 GCA_029933295.1 Desulfobacterales bacterium
AGGCCCAGCAAGGTAGCGTATTAATAATCTATACAAATTGATCAATCAGTTAATTAGCGAGTCCCTGAATGATCCAATTGCCGTGGTTTTTAAACAGAGGCAAATTCTTGCCTCATCTTCCCTTATCGATCAACTGTGATAAATCGCCAGTTAGTGTCGCAACCGGGCGTAAATTGCTTCAAGGGCAAACCGTGCTGCCAGCAAGGCCCCTCGTTGCCCTTCGTCATACCGTGGGCTGAAACAACAGAGATCGAATCCCGAAATAGGCACGGTTTCGGTCGCTTTTCGTATCATCGTCAGAATCTCTCGCGGATTGAGCCCAGCTGCATCGGGGTATTTTTGAGCCGGACAGAAATTTGGATCGACGACATCAATATCGAGGGAGATGTATACTGAATCAACCGATTGTAAACGACTCGCGATCTGCTTGCAAACCGGTGAAATGCCCTGATCGTCAATCTGCCGCAACGGTATTATAAGGACATTATGTTCTCTTGCGTATTCGATCTCGTGATTTGATTGCCGCACACCGCGTGGTCCAACAATGATGATGTCTTCAGGTCGAACATAGCCTTCATCAATTAGAGTACGCCATTGAGAGCCGGCCCATAACGGTGGAGACGGATGCAAATCTAAATGGGAGTCAAATATAAGTACCGATAGACGTTCTGGCTTTCCTTTTTGTTTGCCTCTAATAAGCGGCAACGGTACAAGGTGATCACCCCCGAGAGTGATGGTAATTCCATCTGACCGCCCAACCTGTTCTGAGACATCTTCCGCACCTTCAAGAGTGTGGTTGCCCGCATCTATAATTTTAAGTCTTTCTGAAATATTGGTAAAATCTACTTCGGCAGCTATCCCCCCTTCGTGTTCCAGTGAATAAATCACGCTGGCTTGCCGAATTGCATCCGGCGCTTTGTCAGCGCCAAAGCGAGCATAAAAAGTTTCAGGTGGACGTGATCCTGGAGGGTAGAGCGTGTGACGATCAGCCACAAGTATGCCTTCATGTGGAACACCTAACAAGATAATATCCTTTGTATAGTCTTGCGAATGTGGCGCTTCGAAGAGAGTAGGAATCTCGCCATGAAGCATTGGTGCTACGCCTCGTTCAGACATTTTCACCTCCCGGCTCTATACTGCCGTTCCACTGTTGGACCTTCTGTGTGATATCCAACCCTCGCCGGCGGAGTTCCGTAACGAATTGATCAAAGGGAACTTCCGAAGGTCCGACGATGCCCCGTTTTGATAGACGGCCGTCCATGATCATCTGGGCACCGATAGACATGGGATAGGCAACGGTACGCTGCATAGCGGTGTAGCCGGTTTTCAGATCTCGGTAATCTATGATCTGGCAGACTACTCTCGTGGGCTTGCCGTTTTTAATCCCCCGGGCATCAGCACGGATTAACGCCACGTCCCTTTCGTCCACACTGTAGTGAAACTGTTGCTGGGAGCCCAGAAGGGCTGCACAGAATGCCGCCGGGATGACATCGACGTTGTTCACTTTTACGGGTTCGATCCGGGTGAACCCGCATTTTACCATCTTTTCCCAGAAGGCTGCATGACCCGGCCAGCGACAGATAAAGCGCCCCAATGTCCTGGCACTTTTAGCAATGGCCGGGAAAAGTCTGGCCAATGATTCTCCGTCGCCGTTGACGAAACATTCAAGGGGACCTCCCATCTCTTTCAAGTCCAGGATGTGCCAGTTGCCAGGAACAAACATGCCATCAGCCGGGACTTCCTGGACCTTCCCGTTCTTAATAATTCGCCCAGGGATACTGTAGGAGCAGATGGTATCTATGATTGACCAGGTGAACTTATATCCGAGCGGATTTGCCTGTGACAACTGGTTTTCCGGAAAGCCCGCTCCGTAGGTATAAAGCACCTTCACTTCATCAAGCTGGCGCACAGTTTCCCCCGCAACGATGATGTCTAGTCCGGGGTCCATGCCGAATTCTTTCAGGATGGTCAACCCTTTCTCCTTGGCCTTCCGGTCCACTTCGGCCATCTGTTCCTGCTGCCGCCTCGCTCCTTCCGGGTCTTGGATACTCCAGTCAATGATGAAGACGGAACTCACCATGTGGGTTCCCGCTTCGACGGCAGCCTGGGCGACCTGCATGGTGTAGCGAACGGGCAACAACTCAACAACTACAGCGGCGCCCTCAATTAGATCACGAACCGCTTTCTGATCGTCTACATTTAGGGTGACGGGTTTGATCCTCGGATCTTCTATTTTTGCGATTTCCGAAATGAAATTCGGTCCTGCATCGGCCACCACCAAGTCGTCGAACTGCGCGGTCTTGATCAAGTCGTTCAAGACAGTCTTACCCATTTTGCCATAACCAAGTTGTACAATCTTCTTACTCATCGTGATCTGCTCCTAATCTTTATCGTACTTTTGAGACCCAATTGCTTTTTTCAACTATAACTAGCATCATTCCATTTCGTGTTTGTGCCCGTGTTGGCCGCTACTTTATTTTTCTCGTTTCTGAAAAACCCAATTCAGGCATACTAAGAGATAGTAAAAAGCCGATTGATCCATAAAAATGACACAAGTTATTAATTGAATAATCAATCAATAAGAGATTAAAAAAAAGCTTTATATCTCGTTTGCCTTTGATGTTAAATATTTGTATGAATTTGTAATTGCTGACCCCTGGATGCGATAAAAAATTTGTTTGTCGCATCGTTTAAATCTACGATGCTTTCAGAAAATCTTTAGTTAATTTCTTGGCATATTGTCCAAATAAGTTAAACGGCTTATCCCCGGCCAGAAAATCGGAATGAAATGAAAGCCCTTCGAAAATAGAAACGATAAAATCAGCTGCCATTTCTAGATCCACTTTTTTAATTATGCCTTCTCTCATAAATATTTCGAGTTCCCGAATGATCCAATCCCGATGTTTTTTAAACATGTGAACAAAAAGCTTGTGTATTTTAGGATTCCGGTAACTAAGATAATAAAAGGCATAATACACACTTGAATTCACTGTATTGATATCTACTTCAGAGAACAAGGTATCCAAAAACACATTGAATCTACGTTCCGGATCTTTAATCGCGCTGATCAGTTCTCTGACGTGTGGCGGATCATATTTTTGCTGTATGTATTCCGCCAATTCAACTAGCATGTTCTCTTTGGATTTAAAGTAGTGGAAGATAAGGCTGGTATGGATGTTCATTGATTCAGCGATCTTGGCCATCGATGCGCCTTCAATGCCTTCCTGAATGATCACCTGATAGAAGTGCTCAAGTATTTCCGGTTTCCGAAGTTCAGCATTTTTTCTTTTTCGCATCGTTTAAAATCTACTATTCGTTTTTAAAGGTTAGT
>JAOZOL010000330.1 GCA_029933295.1 Desulfobacterales bacterium
ATGGGCAGCGGTATCGCCCAGGTCTGCGCTCAGGCAGGCATCAATGTCATGTTGCATGATGTTTCTTCAGCATCTCTTGAAAAAGCCCAAAAAAATATTGCCTGGTCGGTGGGCAAATTTGCGGAAAAAGGAAAATTAAGCGAAGACAAAGATACAATCCTTAAACGGATTACAACATCAGAAACCATTAAAGATGTTGCTGACGTTGATCTGGCCATTGAAGCGGTTTTTGAAAATATTGACATCAAGCATGACATTTTTAAATCCCTGGATGCCCTTTGTCCTGAAAAAACCCTGATTGCCAGCAATACGTCCTCCATACCGATTACTGAACTGGCTGCCGTTACCGGGCGGCCTGATCGTGTTCTCGGCCTTCATTTTTTCAGTCCGGTGCCCATGATGATGGCAGTTGAAGTGATCAAAGGCTCGTTGACGACAGATAAAACCGCCCAAACCGGCAAAATATTTGTGGAACAAATCGGCAAAACACCAATTATGGTTAACCGTGACGTGGCCGGCTTTGTGATTAACCGGATCAACCTGCCCTCATCCATGGAAGCCATGCGCCTGGTGGAACAAGGGGTGGCCACCATAGAGGATATTGACAAAGGCCTGAAGCTGGCCTCAGGGCGCAAAATGGGAATTTTTGAAACCGGCGATATGGTGGGATTAGATGTCACTTACGGTGCATTGATGTCCATGTATCATGAAACCGGAGATTCCCGCTGGTATCCGCCGCTTCTGCTGAGACGCAAAATAAAAGCAGGGCACCTGGGCCGGAAAACAGGAAAAGGCTGGTATGATTACAGCACGGACAATTTGTCATGTTAATCAATGAAGTTGTATTAATCGATGTGGTAAGAACCGCTTTTGGCCGGGCTGGTAAAAAAGGAATTTTCTGGAAAACCCGGGCCGAAGACCTGGCCGTGCCATTACTCAAGGCGCTGATTAAAAGAAACCCCGAAGTTTCTCCGAATATGATCGAAGACAGCATCTGGGGAGTTACCAACCAGGTAAAGGAACAGGCCAGCACCCTTGGTCGGATGATCACCATGCTGGCGGACTGGGGCTGGGAAATTCCGGGATGTTCGATCGACCGGATGTGTGCCAGCGGCCTGACGGCCATGGGATTTGCCGCCACCACCATTGCCGCAGGCATGGCCGACTGCCTGATTGCCGGCGGGGTGGAACACCTGGGTCACGTCCCCATGGGGTTTATGCGGGAACATCATCCCCGGGCAGAAGAAGTCATGGGCGGGGCATCCGCTTTGGTCATGGGACTGACTGCGGAAAATATTCATGACCAATTCCCGGAATTTACCCGGGAGATGGCTGATGCCTATGCTGCCGAATCCCAGCAAAAAGCCAAAGACGCCATGACAGCAAACAAATTCAAACGAATGATCATCCCTATTGAAGCAGAACTGTCTGACGGCACCCGCATCCTTGCGGATACGGACCAGCACCCGCGACCCGGGACCACGGTTGAAAAACTGGCGGCCTTAAAACCGGTGTTCCGGGACAACGGGCGGGTGACCGCCGGAAATGCGTCCGGTTTAAATGACGGCGCCTGTGCCGCACTGATGATGAGCCGCGACAAAGCTGAGAAGCTGGGCTTGAAACCGAAGATGCGGTGGGTGGCGTCTGCTGTGGCCGGTGTGGATCCCAAAATCATGGGAACCGCGCCTGTGCCCGCGACGGAAAAAGTGCTGAAAATGACCGGCCTGACCATGGATGATATGGATATTATTGAAATCAATGAAGCATTTGCCGTGCAGGTTTTGTATTGCCTGGACCGGCTGGGGCTGGCATGGAATGATCCCAGGGTCAACCAGTGGGGCGGTGCCATCGCTTACGGGCATCCCCTGGCCGCATCCGGCCCGCGGCTGGTGGCATTTTTGAACGAACTTTTTCAGGAGAACCCTTCGGCCAGATATGGACTCACCACGTTATGTGTGGGGCGGGGGCAGGGGGTATCGACGATCTGGGAGAAAATAACGTAAAGGTGGATAGACTGAAGGTGGAAGGCAATAAACACCTGGGCAGCAATTTAATTTATAAATTATCTAAAATAATAATAACTTACATTGGAGGAACAAAAATCATGTTCAAACTTACTGACAAAGTCGCAGTGGTCACCGGCGGTGCGCGGGGAATCGGCAAAGGAATCTGTGAGACGCTGGCAAAACAGGGAGCTAAAGTGGTGATTGCTGACCTGCTGTTGGACGAAGCCGTGGCAACGGCATCAGAAATCGAGAATGCCGGGGGGCAGGCAATCGCGGTGAAAACGGACATTACGGATCTTGAGTCCGTTCAGGCAATGGTTTCCGCGGTGAAGGAAAAATTCGGGCTCGTGGATATTCTGGTCAACAACGCCGGGTGGGACCGGATGAAACCGTTTGTCAAAACCACGCCGGATTTCTGGAACAAGGTCATTGATATTAATTATAAAGGCATCTTGAATACTATTTATGCGGTGGCAGAAGACATGATGGGACAAAACAGCGGCAAAATCATCAATATCGCATCCGATGCCGCACGGGTGGGTAGCACAGGAGAATCTGTCTATTCCGGAACAAAAGGCGCAGTCATCTCATTTTCAAAAACCATGGCCCGGGAATTTGCCCGCAACAAAATAAACGTAAACGTAATCTGCCCGGGACCGACACCCACCCCACTGCTGGATGACATGAAGGCGGAAGACGCGTTTGCGGACAAGGTCCTTTCCAGCATGGACAAGATTATTCCTTTAAAACGCATGGGAACCGCAGACGATATTGCCGCTGCGGTGGTCTTTTTCGCATCCGAAGAAGCCAATTTTGTCACCGGGCAGGTACTGAGTGTAAGCGGTGGCCTCACCATGGTCGATTGACGGCTTCGTAAAGAAATTTTCATGTTAATGAATTGCCACTGTATGAGAAAAATAACTTATCAATCATTTCAAGCGGTTGCATATGAGTTATTTGGAAAGTCCAAATTCTGTGTTGCGCTGCATTCTTCGTTTCTTCATCGTACGCTCAGTACGAATCATCACGAAAAATTTGCGCGCCGCAAATTTGAAGCTTTTGTACTTTGCCGTCACAATCTGATATGATTTTATCAAAATTGAATTTATAAAATTTTCAGAAACAATTAAAAACTGTTCCTGAAAAATACCGAACAATTTTAACAAAAATTGAGGCAACGAAAAAAGCCTCAAGTTCAAGGCGTGCAAGACCTTTATCCATGAGGCGTACTTTTAGTACGTTGAATGGAGAAAGGGTGAAGCACAACGAAGAAATTGAACTTTTTGCGGTGCCGCATCGGAGACAATTATGGATTTTAAGTTGT